>JAKDKI010000200.1 GCA_030453435.1 Kocuria sp. | reverse complement strand
AGTTGCACGTGGAGGTGCGGTGCGTCTTGGAGTTCACGGCGATCTTCTCGGCCATCTGCGGGGTGGCGGACTCGTCGATGAACACGTGCACGTTGCCCTCACCGGTTTCGATGACCGGCACGGTGGCGTTCTTGACCACGGACTGGATCAGTCCTCGACCGCCGCGCGGGATCAACACGTCCACCTTGCCGCGAGCACCCATCAGAGCGTTGGCGCCGTCGCGACCGTAGTCATCCACGGTCTGCACGCTGTCCACGGGGAGCTTAGCAACGGTCAGTGCGTCGCGCAGGATACCAACGAGTGCACGGTTGGACTCGAGTGCGGCGGAGCCACCGCGCAGCATGGCGGCATTGCCGGACTTCACGGCGATGCCTGCAATGTCCACGGTCACGTTGGGGCGAGCCTCGTAGATGACGCCGACCACGCCCATGGGCACGCGCATCTGACGCATCCGCAGGCCGTGGGGCAGGATTTGGCCGCGCACGATCGTACCCACCGGATCGGGCAACGCAGCCAGTTCACGCAGCGAGTCGGCGAGTCCCTTGATGCGGGCGGCATCGAGCTTGAGACGGTCCAGGAGCGCCGGCGACGTGTCGTTCTTTCGTCCGCGCTCCAGATCCTTGCCGTTCGCCTCGAGAATGACGTCGGATCGCTCTTCGATGCGCTGAGCCATGAGCAGCAGCGCACGGTCCTTCCACGCTCGGGGAGCTCGTGCGAGTCCTCGAGCAGCCTGGCGCGCGTCGTCGGCCATGAGGCCGACGCCCACCACGGGGTCTTCGCCAAACGTTTCTTGTGCGGTCAGTCCTGAAGTGTCTTTCTCGGCCAAGAGTCCTCCTGGATGTTGGTCGGTGCGGCGCCCTCGAGAGGCGCCCTAGTCAGCGTACTTCTCGTAAATTCTTGCCCGGGTTACTTTGCGGGGCTCTGCTTGAGCTTGGTCTTGGCGGAACGCGGACGCAGCGTCACCAGGTTGTCCACGTGGATCAGCTCGCGCGCGTAGTCCTCGCCGAACTCGTCCCCGAGCTGGTCGGTGCGTTTGCCCAGCATCTCCGGGACCTCGTCCGAACCGTAATTGATCAGACCGTGGGCAACCTCGTTGCCCTCCTGGTCGACTATGGAGACGGGATCACCGGCGGTGAACTTTCCGCTCACCTCGTGGACGCCCGCGGCCAGCAGGGAACGGCGACCACGAATGGCCTTTACCGCACCCTCGTCGAGTGTCAGCGTGCCCTTGATGTCGGCCAGGTGAGCCAACCAGAGCAAACGCACGTTGCGGCGACCGCCGGTGGTGGAGAACCATGTTCCAACGTCCTCGCCGGCCAGCGCCTCGTTGATGTTGCCCGCGGAGGTCACCAAAGCGGGGATGCCCGACGCCGCCGCGATGCGTGCCGCCTGCACCTTGGTCACCATGCCGCCGGAGCCCACGCCCACGCGGCCCACGGAGCCGATCTCCACGCCTTCGAGATCCGCGATCGGATCATCGATGCGTGCGATGCGTTCGCCGCCGTCCTTGGGGGGCTTGGTGTACAGGGCGTCCACATCGGAAAGCAACAACAGGGCGTCCGCCTTGATCAGGTGCGCGATGAGAGCTGCAATGCGGTCGTTGTCACCGAACTTGATCTCGTGCGTGGCCACGGCGTCGTTCTCGTTGACGATGGGCAGAATGTCCAGATCCAGCAAACGCTCGATCTGACGGTGCGCGTTCTTGTACTGCGAATGACGCATGAGGTCCTCGGCAGTGACCAGAACCTGGCCCACGGTGATGCCATAGCGGGCGAAGTAGTCGGTGTAGCGCGAGATCAACAGGCCCTGGCCCACGGAGGCCGCGGCCTGCTTGGTGGACAGGTCCTTGGGGCGCTTGGCCAGGCCCAGCGGCAACAAGCCCGCGGTGATTGCACCCGAGGACACGAAGATCACGTCCGTGCCACGAGCCTTCGCGCCGCCGAGGGCGTCCACGATGCTGCGGAGCGCGTTCTCGTCAATGGAGTTCTCGACTGAGGTCAGCGAAGACGATCCCACCTTGACTACCACGCGTCGTGCCTGGGGCAGCTGGGCGCGCTCGGTGATGGGAGACCGGCGGTTCTTACCGCGGTTCTCCGTGCTCAGCTGCATAGCCGACTTGGCCGCATCCTGTTCGACAGCTGCGACGTCAATCTTTTCGGTGGTCGTTTTTTCACTCATGCTCGGGGAGATCCTTTCGACGCTGATCAGTTTGGCGGCTGCGTGCCTGGTCCACTGACTCGGTCCAGACACCTGCCTTGCGTTCGGCCTCGAGCTCGGCACGAGCCTCAGCCTTGGCGTCCATGCGGTCGTAGAACTGTTCGCGCTTTTCACGACGCGTAGGACGGTTCGTCTCGTCCAACCGCAAGTCCGTACCGCGCGGGCCGCCCAACAGCTCCGCGCCTCCCACCATGGTGGGTTCCCAGTCGAAGACCACGCCATTGTCTTCGGGGCCAATCAACACCGCGTCACCGGGCCGGGCACCGGTTCGGAACAGTTCGTCCTCGATACCCAGCTTGGCGAAGCGGTCCGCGAGATAACCCACGGCTTCGTCATTGTTGAAGTCTGTCTGCTGCACCCAACGTTCAGGCTTTTCGCCACGCACGTGCCATAACGGCTCTCCCCCGCGATCTTCACGGGAGATCGTGAAGCCCTTGCGTTGCTCACCACGGCGCTTGCGCACCGGTTCCGGACGAACGACGTGAGCCTGTGCTTCGGCTTCATCGGGTTCGTTCTCCACGCGCGACTCCGCAACCAGCTCCGCCATGGCGAAGCCTAGCTGCCGCAGTCCCTCGTGGGACGCCGTGGAAACCTCGAACACCCGGTAACCGCGCTCCTCGAGATCCGGACGGATGAAATCCGCCAGCTCCCGAGCCTCCGGAACATCGATCTTGTTGAGCACCACCATGCGTGGGCGCTCCGTCAGCGGAACGGTATCCGGAGCGTCATCCTGAATGTCCTGGGTGTAGTGGGCCAGCTCGGCCTCCAACGCATTCAGGTCGGTGAGCGGGTCGCGCCCCGGCTCCAGCGTGGCGCAGTCGATCACGTGCACGAGGGCCGCGCAGCGCTCAACGTGGCGCAAAAATTCCAGGCCCAAGCCCTTGCCCTGAGAGGCTCCGGGAATCAGACCGGGAACGTCCGCCACGGTGAACCGCGTGTCGCCGGCCTGCACCACACCCAGGTTGGGAACCAGAGTGGTGAAAGGGTAATCCGCGATCTTGGGCCGAGCGGCACTCATGGCGGCGATCAAACTGGATTTACCCGCGGACGGGAAGCCCACCAGAGCGATGTCCGCAATGGATTTCAGCTCCAGTTCGACCTCTTGCTCCGCACCGGGCGTACCCAGCAGTGCGAATCCGGGAGCCTTACGCTTCTGAGACGACAGGGCCGCATTTCCCAGACCGCCCTGGCCGCCACTGGCGATCACGTACTCGGTGCCCTCACCCAAGAGGTCCGCCAGCACGTTGCCCTTGCGATCTTTCACAACCGTTCCATCGGGAACGGACAGGATCAAATCTTGGCCCTTGAATCCGTGGCGAAGGTCACCCTTGCCCGGCTCGCCGTTGGGCGCCTTCTGATGCGGTGAATGGTGGAATCCCAGCAGCGTGGTGGACTGGCCGTCCACGCGAAGAATCACGGAACCGCCGTCTCCACCGTTGCCGCCGTCAGGACCACCGAGCGGCTTGAACTTCTCGCGGCGAATGGACACGCAACCGTGACCGCCATTGCCGCCAGTAGCGTGCACGATGACTCGATCGACAAAACTGGCCACGGGGCTCCTTAAAGTCCTCGGCGCCTATGCTGCCGGAAAAGCGCAGCAAACACCTCTAGTTGTAAAGACTAAAGGGTGAGCGCGTATCGCGCCCACCCTTTAGTGGTCGCCATCCACGGGAAGCCTGTGGAAAGCGGGTGGACCCTTGGGTCCGAAAGATAATTACTCGGCGGTCTGAATGTTGACCACGCGACGACCGCGGCGGGTGCCGAACTCGACTGCGCCTGCGGACAGGGCGAACAGGGTGTCGTCCTTGCCGCGGCCAACGTTCAGGCCCGGGTGGAAGTGGGTGCCGCGCTGGCGAACCAGAATCTCACCGGCGCTGACGGTCTGACCGCCGAAACGCTTCACGCCCAGGTACTGAGCGTTCGAGTCACGACCGTTGCGAGTGGAGCTCGCGCCCTTCTTATGTGCCATGGTGTGTGCCTACCTTCGTGTGAAAAATTGACGGGACGGGGTGACTCAGGCGTCGATGCCGGTGACCTTGACGGTCGTCAGCTCGGCGCGGAAGCCCTGACGCTTCTTGTACCCGGTCTTGTTCTTGTACTTCATGATCGAGATCTTGGGACCGCGGAGGTCCTCGACGATCTCGGCAGTGACCTTGACGTTAGACAGGGTCTTGGCATCGGAGGTGACCTTGTCCCCATCGACCAGCAGCAGTGCAGGAAGCTGAATGGTGCTGCCTGCCTCGCCGGCGACGCGGTCAAGGGTCACGAGGTCTCCAACGGAAACCTTCTCCTGGCGGCCGCCTGCGCGGACAATCGCGTACACCACTTGGGAACTCACTTCTCTCGACATCTATGGACTACGTGTAAGGACGGGAACACACCTGGAGGACCACGAATGTCGAGACATCACGTCGCGGCGGTCAGAACTGACCGCGCCTCGCGTGGCTTTCGCATCGAACAGGAGGTGAACCCGAATGTGCCGCCTGACGCGGTGGATTTAACTGTCCACACACACGTTGGTACCCGGCACCGAAAATCTAGACTACCCGATGCGTGGAAGCTACGGCAAACGGGCG
>JAKDKI010000199.1 GCA_030453435.1 Kocuria sp. | reverse complement strand
GTGGTCATGGTGGACAAGACCTCCCACATGTTCATCACCGGCCCGGACGTGATCAAGACCGTCACCGGTGAAGAAGTGGACATGGAGACCCTGGGCGGTGCCCGCTCCCACAACGAGCGCACCGGCACGGCTGCCTACCTGGCGGAGGACGAACAGGACGCCTTCGACTTCGTACACGAGCTGCTCGAATACCTGCCCGGCAACAACCTGCAGGATTCCCCGCGCATGGAACACGACCAGATCATGGAGATTGACGACGAGGATCTGGAGCTGGACACGCTGATCCCGGACTCGGCCAATCAGCCCTATGACATGCGCACCGTGATCGAGACCGTGCTGGACGACGGTCACTTCATGCAGATCCAGGAGCTCTACGCGCCCAACGTGATGGTCGGTTACGGCCGTGTGGAGGGTCAGACGGTGGGCATCGTGGCCAATCAGCCCATGCAGTTCGCCGGCACCCTGGACATCGCAGCCTCGGAGAAGGCCGCACGTTTTGTGCGCCACTGCGATGCCTTCAATATTCCGATCCTGACCTTCGTGGACGTTCCCGGGTTCTTGCCCGGCACCGATCAAGAGTTCAACGGCATCATCCGCCGCGGTGCCAAACTGCTCTACGCCTACGCCGAGGCCACCGTTCCCATGGTCACCCTGATCACCCGCAAGGCCTATGGTGGCGCGTACATCGTGATGGGCTCCAAGAAATTGGGCGCTGACATCAACTTGGCATGGCCCACCGCACAGATCGGTGTGATGGGCGCCCAGGGTGCGGTGGAGATTCTCTACCGTCGCGATCTCAAGGCCGCCGCGGAGAACGGTGAGGACACCGCGGAGCTGCGCGCCGAGCTCGCCCAGAAGTTCGAGGAAGATCTGCTGAACCCCTATCAGGCCGCAGAGCTGGGTTTCGTGGATTCGGTGATCATCCCCTCGGAGACCCGCACGCAGATCATCAAGGCCCTGCGCGGTCTGGCCGATAAGCGGGCCTCGATGCCCGCCAAGAAGCACGGGAACATCCCGCTGTGACCGCACGCGAGAAGGCACAGGAGGCGGTGTCCCGGCTGGAATCGGTGGACGCGGACGACAAGCGCGAGCCACTGTTCACAGTTACGCGTGGCAACCCCACTGCCGAGGAACTCGCCGCGCTCACCGCAGTGTTCATGGCCCATGACAACACCGCGGGCGATTCGCACGCCGCGCCCGTTCGCGTACCGCGGGTGCAGTCCCGCCGCATGCGCCTGGGCATGAAGTTACGCCCCGGATGGGGCGCCTGGCGGCGCACACGACCGGAGACCTAAACCCGGTTTTCATGTAGGCCGCAGCATAATGGTGAGCGTGAATGTCATTGTTGCGAGTGTGTTGTGGAGTCTTGCCTTTCTACTCCTGGCCAGTGGTGTGGCCAAGTTGCTCACCCGGAAAACCGATGAAAGCGCTCTGAATGTCATGGCGTTGCCCGCCGTGATCAACACGCGAGTTGTACGCACCGCACTCCCCTGGGTCGAGATCCTCCTGGCTCTGGCCCTGCTGTTGAGTTCCGGAATCGTTCTCTGGGCGGCCACCGCAGCGGCCGTGGTGCTCTTCGTGACGTTCACGGTGTTCGTGAGCATCGGCGTCCGTCAGGGCGATCCCGCCTCGTGTGGTTGCTTCGGGTCTCTGTCCCGCGCCCCTATGTCGTGGCGCACCGTGGTGCGCAATGTGGTGTTCGTGGCGTTGGCCGCTTTCGCTTTCATCGTGACGAGCACAGGTTCTTATCACGGGCCCGCGCTACCTGTCCCGTGGTGGACAGTGGTGGCCGCGGCCGTGCCGTTGCTGGTCATTGGAGTGATTATCTGGACCGAGCGCGGCACGTCGAGTCCGAGGGGCTTGAGCGCCGGCCAGCTGAGCAGTGTCCCTCCGCTGCCCGAACACGTTGCTTCGCAGCAGTCTGTTTCCCCCGTCGGCACCGCGGGGCCTGAGGGTTCGGATGTCACCACTCAACCGGAGCCTGAGGCCGGCGAGGAAGATGACTATGTCCGGCTCCCCGTACCCTTTGTTTCCGCCCTGGACAGCCAAGGCCAGCGAGTATCGGTCCGGACCATGGCCCAGACGCAGGCCCGGGCCTTGTTCTATGTGAGCCCCGGCTGTGGCCCTTGCATCACCGTGCTGGACCGGCTCCACGTACTTCCCGAGTCCTTGGGCCCCGTGGCCATCCACACGGTCGTCGCACACGAGAGTTCCATCGACGCCCTACCCGAGTCGCTGCGCGCCAACGCCCTGGTGGATCCGGACCGTTCCCTGGCCAGTTCGTTCGGCATGGTCGGCAACCCGTGGGCCGTGGTCCTGGGCGCCGACGGTTTGCTCGCAGGTGGCCCCGAGGCCGGCAGCGGTGCCGTGACCCAGTTACTGGATGAACTCGTCGAGCGCTTCGAGACAGCTCCGCGCCCGTGACAGCAGGCGGCCTGATGCCCAACCGTGAGCCCTCGGGCAGGGACGAACACGGCACGTTCAAGGCCCTGCTAGTCGTGATCGGCGGCGTGGTGGCCGCGCTGCACGTTTGGAAACTTTCACCCGCCCTGAGCACACTGTCCGAACAACTCGACATGAGTCTGGGCCAGGCCGGTGTGCTCGTGGCGGTGATTCAAGTGGCCGGCATGGTACTGGGCATGGTCGTGGGTCTTTTCAATGATTCCATCGGGTTGCGCCGTGGTTGTCTCTGGGGCTTCGGTTTCCTGGCCGTCGGTTCGATCATGGGGGCCGTGGCACCGGGACCCCATCTGCTCCTGGCCTCGCGGATTCTGGAGGGCGTGGGTTTCCTGGTGGTGTGCGTGGCCTCCCCCGCGCTGATCCGGCGTTTGGTGCCACCGCGCCGATTGGCGCCGATCGTGGGCCTGTGGGGTTGTTTCTTCCCGGTGGCCGCCGCCATGTCGCAGCTCACGGGTGGCTTCCTCGTGGACTCGATCGGCTGGCGCACCTGGTGGTGGGGTGCTGCCGCACTTGCCGTGGCCATCGGCATCGCCATGGCCGCCTTCATTCCGCCTGACGCCGTCATCTCGGCTGGGCCACGAACCGACGGTGGGCTGCGAGCGGCGTCGTCGACCTCGTCGGAAAATACCCCGCCCGCCCCGCGGTCGGTGGGTGTGCGAGCCAAGGCCACGGTGAGTACTGGGCCGCTGTGGGCGGCGGCACTCGTGATGGGTTGCTACTCCGCGCAATGGAACGGGGTGATCCAGTTCCTGCCCACCATTTATGCGGAGGCCGGGATCGCTGCCGGCTCGGCCGGCGCGTTGAGTGCCGGTGCAGCGGCGTGCAATGCGCTCGGAAATCTGTCTGCGGGCCAGGCGCTCGGTCGTGGAGTCAAGCCCGTCACGCTGTGGACCGTCGGCTTCGCGGCGATGGCTGTGTGCGCAGTGGTGGCGTTCGGAATCGCCCCACTGGTGGTTCCGGAATGGCGCTTCGGGCTGCGTTACGGCGCGGTGATCGTGTTCTCCGCGGTGGGTGGGCTGATTCCCTCGACCGCAATCTCTCAACAAATGGCTTTGGCACCCGCGCCGGACACCGTGAGCACCAGCTTGGGGCTGGGCCAGCAATTCAATGCCCTCGGGCAGTTCGCGGGACCGGTCGCCGTCGCATTCCTGGTCCAGACCGCCGGTGGCTGGCACGCAACGTGGTGGGTCACTGTGAGTTTTGCCGTGGTCGGATTGCTCGCGAGCTGGTGGTTGGGATTCGCCCGCCGTTCCCGTCCCGCCTTGTCATTTGATCAAGGATGACTAATGTGGCTTTCCGTGATAGAGAAACAGGCCATTCAACGTACTACCCCCGCATTGTCCCCGCTAGGTACAGTTCACCGCCCCGTCACCAGGGTCGACGAACTGGCGAACCAGCACTTCGATCGCTCGATGAAGCTGGACCCTCTCGCGGCCACGTTGAACGGACTGACCGGTTACGGTCCCGCCTACCCTGATTACGGTCCGCAAGGCAGGGCCGATCGCGCCCAACTACGAGCCGAGACCCTTCGCGCGCTGGACACCGCGCAGCCGGCGGACACAGTGGACCAGGTGACGATTCACGCGCTGCGCAACCGGCTGAAGCTGGAAGCGGATCTGCACGCGGCGGATCTGGACGTGGCTCCCGTCAACAACATTGCCTCACCGGTGCAGTGGGTACGCGAAATTTTCGACAACATGCCCACGAATGATTCGCAGGACTGGCAGCAGATCATCGAGCGCCTCCGCCACGTACCACGCGCGCTGGAGAGCTACACCGAGGGGCTGCATGAAGCGGCGTCGCTCGGCAAATTGGCCTCGACGACTCAGATCCGAGAGGCTGGGGCGCAAGCGGAGGCCTATTCCGAGCTGAAGGGTCCCATTGGTTCCTTGTTGGCCCACCAGTCGGTGCCCGCGGCGCTACGTGATTCTCTGGAAAGCGCCGTCACGAGTGCGCGAGAGGCCTACGCCTTCCTGGTGCGTGCGTTCCACGAGGACTTCGCGGCATCCGCCCGGGCAACGGATGCCGTGGGTGAGGAGGAATACCGCCTCCACCTGCAGTCATTCCTCGGTGCTCAGCTGGAACCCCGTGAGGTGTATGAATGGGGCATCGAGCAACTGCGACTGCTGGATGAGGAACAGCGGCTTGTGGCACATCAGATTTCACCCGGTGCCTCCATCCGCGAGTCGATGAAGGCCCTGAACGAAGATCCTGCACGCCGCCTAGAGTCCACGGACGCGTTACGGCACTGGATGCAAGACCTGTCCGATCAGGCTGTGGACGAATTATCCAAGGACCATTTCGAGTTCACGGACGCCATGCGCAACCTGCAGTGCATGAT
>JAKDKI010000198.1 GCA_030453435.1 Kocuria sp. | reverse complement strand
GTGACGTCCGAGGGCGTGCACACCGAGGGTGTCTACGGCTTCGTGAACACCATGGTCAAGCTGATCCGCGATTATCAGCCCACGCATCTCATCGTGTCCTTCGACCTGGAAGGACCCACGCTGCGCTCCCAGGAGTACGGCGACTACAAGGGCGGCCGCGACGAGACCCCTGAGGAATTCCACGGCCAGGTCCCCAACATCGAACGCATTCTCAAAGCACTGGGCGTCCCGGTGGTTACCCTCGAGGGTTACGAGGCCGACGACGTCCTGGCCACCTTGGCCACGCGCGGCGCCGCTGAAGACTTCGAGGTCCTGGTGTTTTCCGGGGACCGCGATGCGTTCCAGATGGTCAACGACCACGTCAACATCGTGTACCCCGGCCGCACCCCGTCTGATCTGCGCCGCATGGACGCCCAGGCCGTGTACGAGAAGTACAAGGTGGCCCCCCAGAACTACCCCGATCTCGCGGCGCTCACGGGTGAGCAGGCGGATAACCTTCCCGGCGTCCCGGGCGTGGGCCCAGGCTTCGCGGCCAAGTGGATCACGTCCTACGGCACCGTGGAATCCGTGCTCGAACACGCGGACAAGATCACGGGCAAGAAGGGCAAAGCGCTGCGGGAGAACATCGAGCTCGTTCGCCGCAATCGTAAACTCAACCGGCTTGAGACCGACCTCGACCTCGATATCGAATTCGACCGTGCCGCGCTGCCGGTCCCTGACACCGACAAGGTGGACGAGGTCTTCGACGAACTGGAATTCGGCTCCGGTCTGCGTGGCCGTCTGCTTGATGCTTTCAGCAATGCCGACGACGGCGCTCCCAGCTCAGACGCTCCCGTGGTGAGCGCGGTGCACCGCGTGTCCACGGTGGAGCAGTGGCAGCAATGGCTCGAGGAGAACAAGGACTCCGAATCGCCCGCGGTGGTTCGACGCCTGCTTCCGGACCCCAAGGCGGCCTCGGGCCAGGAAGTCACGGCACTGGTGTTCACCGCGAACACCGCGGTCGTGGTCGACCTGGTCGCGGCGGATGAAGATCTGGCCAACGCCGTAGACCAGTGGCTCGAGGATGACCGACAGCTGAAGATCGTGGACGGCCTGAAGGATTTGTTCCACGGTCTGGTGGACCGCGGCATCACCCTGGACGGCGTGTACGACGACGTTCAGCTGTCCGGATACCTCGTGCGACCGGCGCTGCGCAGTTACGATCTTGACGCCCAACTGGCCCAGCATCTGGAACTTGAGGTGCCCGAGGTGGGAGGCGCAGCGGCGTCGTCGGGTAAGGGCAAGGCGGCCCAGACCGAACTGGACCTGGGCGAGGACAAGGGCCTGGAAGGGATCCCGGACGAGGTGCTGGAGCGCGAGGCCAGCCTGGGTGCCGCGTGCGCCCAGCTGAGTGCGCACCTGCGTGCTCTGCTGGAAGCGGACGGCCAGTTGCCCTTGCTGGAAGAACTCGAAATGCCCCTGGCCGTGATCCTGGCGCGCATGGAGAACTTGGGCGTTGCGATCGACAAACCAGGTATCGACCAGTTGTACAAGGATCTTCAGCAACCCATCGACCAGAACAAGGAGATGGCCCAGGCGCAGATCGAAGGGACCGTCAACCTGGGTTCGCCCAAGCAGTTGCAGGCCGTGATGTTCGAGGAACTGGGGCTGCCCAAGACCAAGAAAACCAAGACCGGTTACACCACGGACGCCGCCGCAGTGGCTGACCTGCTGGGCCGTGTTGATCCCGAAACCCAGGGCTCCCGGTTCCTGGTGGCCCTCATGAACTGGCGCGAATACTCCAAGCTCAAGCAGATCGTGGAAGGCCTGCGTAAGGCGATTGCCGACGACGGCCGGATCCATACGACCTACATGCAGACCGTCGCGGCCACGGGGCGCCTGTCCTCCACGGACCCCAACCTGCAGAACATTCCGGTGCGCACCGAGCAGGGACAGCGTATTCGCAACGTGTTCGTGGTCGGTTCGGACGAGGAAGGCCCGTTCGAGACCCTCATGACCGCGGACTACTCGCAGATCGAAATGCGCATCATGGCGCACCTGTCCGGGGACGAGGCACTCATCGAGGCGTTCCGGGCGGGGGAGGACCTGCACCGTTTCGTGGGCTCGCGCGTGTTCAACGTGGCACCCGAAGAGGTCACCGCTCAGATGCGTTCCAAGGTCAAGGCCATGAGCTACGGGCTGGTCTACGGCCTGAGTTCCTACGGCCTGTCCCAACAGCTCAACATCCCGGTGGATGAGGCGCGGACCATGATGAGCGAGTACTTCGAGCGCTTCGGCGGTGTGCGGGACTTCCTGCGCGGTGTCGTGGACGAGGCCCGGGAGAAGGGATACACGGAAACGATCGAGGGTCGACGTCGTTACCTTCCGGAGCTCACGAGCGATAACCGGCTCGCACGCCAGGCCGCGGAACGTGCCGCCCTGAACGCCCCGATCCAGGGATCCGCTGCGGACATCATCAAGAAGGCCATGATCGGTGTGGATCGCGCGCTCGGGGAGCAGGACCTCCGTTCGCGGGTGCTGCTGCAGGTTCATGACGAATTGATCGTGGAAGTCGCCCCCGGTGAGGTCGAGGCAGTGGAGAAGATCCTGCGCGAGGAAATGGCCAACGCCGCCGAGCTCACGGTTCCGTTGGATGTGAACGTGGGGACCGGCCGCACGTGGCAACAGGCCGCGCACTAAATACATTCGTTCTTACCCCAGGAGGAAACCACGCATGACCACGCACCCGGCCCATGAACCCCGGTCCGAGCAGTACAGCGCCAAGGGCAACACCTATCAGGTCAAGACATTTGGTGCGGGAAGCGGTGGAATCGACGAGAACCCGGAAGCGGTCGAGTGGTTGCGCGCGGTCAGCCAGGGCTTCCACGGTCCGGAACCCTCCAAGGAGTCGCTCGAGAAGGATCTCGTCTGGTTGAACGGTGAAGGCGTTCGGCTGCGCGCGGTCTACAGCCAGGACCCGGTGCCGCGTGCGGCACTGGGGGACGAGCGCCCCGTTGCCACGTACTGCTCGTGGAATTCCAGCCTCACACTGGGGGCGGACATCCAGTTGCCGGCGTGGCTGGTTTCCGAGGTGACAGTGCGTCCCACGCACGCCCGTCGCGGGATCCTGCGCCGCATGATGACCGCGGATCTCACCGAGGCGCACGATGCAGGTTTCCCGATTGCCGCGCTCACGGCATCTGAGGCCACCATTTATGGCCGGTTCGGATTCGGCGCCGGCACGTTCAACACCTCGGTGGCCGTGGCGGCCGAATCCGGTCTCAAGCTCAAGGCGCCTTCCGTGGGCCGTGTGGAAATGGCCGACAACCAGGCCGTGGCGCAGCTGGCACCTCACGTCTTCGAGGAGTTCCACAAACTCACTCCGGGGTCGCTCACGAGGACCAGCAAGTGGTGGGACTACGTGAGCGGTCAGTTCGACTGGCACACGGGCAAAGCCGATCCCGAGATTCGCACGGCGGTTCACTACGACGAGAACGAACGCGCGGACGGCTACGTCAGCTACAAGTTCGTTCGCGGTAATGGATTCAAGGGAACACTGGACGTCGTGGATCTGGTGTCCCCGAGCGCCCAGGTTCGCATCGCTCTCTGGGAATACCTGTGCGGACTGGATCTGGTCACCGAGGTACGGCACCCCAACGCGCAGATGGAAGATCCGCTGATGTGGGGCATGGTGGACATGGCCGACTACGAGGTGCGTAAGCGTTACGAACGCCTGTGGTTGCGCATCCTGGATCCCGTGGCGGCACTGTCCGCCCGGCCCTACCGGTCACACCGCAAGGTCACCGTGTCGCTCGTGGATTCGCTCGGCTTCGCGGACGGTCTCTACACGATCGACACGACCGGCGATCAGCCCGTGGTCGAGCGGGTGGGGGACCGGCCCCGCACCGACGACGACGCCGCGGGCAAGTCCATGCCTCGCGTCGAGTTGCCCGACGGTGCAGATGTCGCCATGAACATCGACGCTCTGGGGTCGTTGTACCTGGGTGCGGTGAAGGCTTCGACCCTCTACTACGCCGGGCTGATCAAGGTGCGGGACCTGGCTGCGCTGGACGACCTGCAGTCGCTGATGTCCACCTCGGATCATCCGTATTGCATCTCACCGTTCTAAGTAGCTTGAACCACCCGGCCTTGATGCCTAGACTGGGGCAGTGCGTATTTATTCGCGCGCCCAAAGCACGTTTAGTTCATTGCCCTACGGGCCTTACGAGGCCCAAGCGGTGAACACAGACCATTCAAACTAATCCATCGGAGTCCCTACTACATGACCACCACCACCCCGCAGGTTGCCGTCAACGACATCGGAACTGAAGAGGATTTCCTCGCCGCTGTCGACGCAACCATCAAGTACTTCAACGACGGCGACCTCGTGGAAGGCACCGTCGTCAAGGTCGACCGCGACGAGGTCCTCTTGGACATCGGCTACAAGACCGAAGGCGTAATCCCCTCTCGCGAGCTGTCCATCAAGCACGACATCAACCCTGACGATGTTGTTGCCGTGGGTGATGAGGTCGAGGCTCTGGTTCTCACCAAAGAGGACAAAGAAGGTCGCCTGATCCTGTCCAAGAAGCGCGCTCAGTACGAGCGCGCCTGGGGCGACATCGAGAAGGTCAAGGAGGACGACGGCGTCGTCACCGGCACCGTCATCGAGGTCGTCAAGGGCGGCCTCATCCTGGACATCGGCCTGCGCGGCTTCCTGCCGGCCTCCTTGGTCGAGATGCGTCGCGTCCGCGATCTGGCCCCCTACATCGGCCAGCAGCTCGAAGCCAAGATCATCGAGCTGGACAAGAACCGCAACAACGTGGTCCTGTCCCGCCGTG
>JAKDKI010000197.1 GCA_030453435.1 Kocuria sp. | reverse complement strand
TCCGCATGGTCGAAGAAGGCGTGGCCTCCGCCGAGGACATCGACAACGCCATGGTCCTCGGTTACAAACACCCCATCGGCCCGCTCGCGCTCACCGACATCGTGGGCCTGGACGTGCGCCTGGGTATCGCGGAGTACCTCGAGTCCAAGCTCGGCCCCCGCTTCGCGCCGCCGCAGCTCATGCGCGACATGGTCGAGCGCGGCGAGTTGGGTAAGAAGTCCGGCAAGGGCTTCTACGACTACTCGTAGTCGCGCACGGCTCGTCCCGCACGACGACGCCGCCCGGCCCCTGGCGCCGGTGGCCACCGCCTCGGTGGGTAGTTCAACCATGAACTACCCACCGAGTTTTTTCGTTTGCAAGAGTTAATTAAGTGCGACGCGCGCCTTCCGTGATATCTCAAGGATGCGCCCGTATCCCGTTGTCACCGGGAGTCTTGGAGCGAGATCACGATTCGATCACAACGGGTTGCATTTGCAAACCACCACCGGAAGTGTGGGTTGTGACCTGAACGGCAACCACCTCCAAGGAGGTCAGATCATGAACAAGAAGATCACGATCGCAACCGCAACTGCCCTTTCGCTCCCGCTGCTCGTTGGCTGCGGCCAGGCAGATACCGAAGCCTCCGCGAGCTCCAGCGCCGGGTCGTCCGTCTCGACCGAGTCCTCGAGCCCCGTCGCCCAGACTGCACAGGGCTCCGGCGTGGCCGATCCCACAGAGGGCACCGATACCGCGGCGCCTTCCGAGGATCCCGCATCCACTGAAGCAGCCACAGGTGAAGCGACGAGCGACGCTGGCGCATTGCCTGCTGTGGAAGATCCGTGCGCGGGCCAGTGCATGGAGAACGGCCGCATCCCGGTGGATCACCCCAAGTTCGGGGCCATGGAAGTAGTGGCCTACTTCAACCAGACTTCCGAGGATGGTGCTGCACCGAGCACCGGTAACGCTTCCTACGCCTTGTATCAGGATGGCACCCCCGTTGGGTACGTGGGCACTGAGGGAGAAGTGGTGCATTTCGGCACATCACCGGCCCTGCCCGGTCAAACCTGGGACCTGGCCAATGGCTCCAATGTTGACAAGTACGGCAACGTGTACCTCTCCTTCGACCGCGGCGTCACCGTGTTGACGCCCACCGATGAGGGCTACAACTCTCACGGCAGTCTGCCTCAGCCCGAGGGCGTGGGGATCCCGTTCGATCACGCCGGGTTGAAGATCGACGAGACCGGCGAACCCACCATCCTGCAAAAGACGTTCGACAAGGATGGTGTGGAAACCGACCAAATCATTGAATACACCTGGGAGGGCAACTCTTTCGCCCCCGTGCGCTAAGAACCCCCGAGAAAAACCACTGAGCGGTGACTCCCCGATAGGGCTGTGGCCCCAGGGCACCCGAAGTGGGGGCCACAGCTGAACGGACCAGCCGCACCAAGATCGTTTTACACACCTGAACGGCAACCACCTCCAAGGAGGTCAGGATCATGAAGAAGAAAGCTACTGTCATTACCGCTACTGCACTTTCCATCCCGCTGCTGGTGGGCTGCGGCCAAGCCGACACCGAGGCCACGGCGAACCCCACTGACGGATCGAGTGAGGCGTCGAGCCCCGCCAGCCAGACAGCACAAGCCTCTGGCGCGGAAACTGCCCCGCAGAGCACCGAATCAGCAACACCCAGCGCGGATCCGGCCTCGACCGCTACCGGCGAACAGTCCGATGGCGCCGAGCAGCTTCCCGCGGTGACCGATCCCTGTGCCGGTCAGTGCACCGAAACCGCACGCATCCCCGTGGATCACCCCAAGTTCGGCGCCATGGAGGTCGTGACCTATCACGAGGTCACCAGCGCACCGGGCGCAGCCCCCAGTACGGGTGAAGGCTCCTACGCCTTGTACCAGGATGGTCGCCCCGTGGGCTTCGTACCCTCAGCCGATGGAGTCGGTGTGGTCACCTTCGGCCAGGAACCCAAGTTGCCCGGTCAGACCTGGGATCTCGCGAATGGCTCGAATGTCGACAAGCACGGCAACGTATTCCTCTCCTACGGTGACGGAGTTACGGTGCTGACCCCGACCGAGAAGGGTTATGACTCCAACGGGAGCATGCCTCCGGCCGAGGGGGAGAAAGCACCGTTCTCCAACTCCGGCTTGAAGATTGACGCCAACGGTGAGGCCACCATCATCCAGAAGAAGGTGGATGAGAACGGCACTGACACCGGTGAGACCGTCGAATACACCTGGGACGGCTCCGGCTTCACCGCCAAGAGCTGATACCCACCCAAGAGACCCGCTGAGCGGCGACACCCCCGAAAAAGACTGTGGCCCCACTTCACACGAAGTGGGGCCACAGCCCTGAATTATTCAGTTCCTGAGACGGGTAATCTCACCGCTCCACAAGGATCCCGTCCTCATCCGCCCACACGGTCTTGCCTGGCCGGAAGGTCACACCACCGAAGTTCACGATCACATCCGTCTCACCCGAGTCATTGGGCTCTGACTTGCGGGGATTGGTGCCCAGCGCCTTGACGCCGATCTGCAGCGTGCCCAGTTCCACGCGGTCGCGCACGGGGGCGTTGACGATCACGCCGGCCCAGCCGTTCTCCATGGCAGTGCGGGCCACGTTGTCACCCAGCAGCGCGCGGCTCATGGACCCCTGGCCGTCGATCACCAGCACGGCGCCCTCGCCCTGGGTGGCCACGAGCTTCTTGACTTCCACGTTGGACTCGAAGCAGCGCACCGTGCGGATGGGGCCGGTGAACCGGTGCACACCGCCCACCGAGATCATCTGGGTGGTCACCGACTGCAGGTCCTCACCGTGCTCGTCGTACAGGTCAGCGGTCGCAAAGCTCATGGGTTGCCTTTCGTCAGAGACAAATTGGGTAGAACACGGGTTGCCGACGGCGCTCGGCTCGCGGGTGCCGAGGTCACGAAAACGTGAGTTTCGGCTTCGAGGCGAGAGCGCGGCGTCGTCGGCGGGATTGTGTTGGAGATTACGTGAGGTGGTGATCGGGATCAACGCTGGGCGCGGGCTGGTGGCGCTGCAAGAAACGGTAGACCTCGGTCTCGTCCACCCCAGGGAAGGCGCCGGCGGGCATGGCCGCAAGCATGTGGGTCGCAGGCCGGGCCGAGGGCCAGGACTGGCCGTCCCACGTGTCCGCGAGCGCGCCGGGCGGCTCTTGGCAGCACGCGGGATCCGGACAGGTGGACTGCTTGCGCACGGTGGTGTCCCTGTTTCGGAACCACTTGACGTGCTCGTAAGGCACCCCGAACGCGATGGAGAACTCACCGTCCGTGGACCGCTCCACGCGCGCCGAGCACCAGAACGTGCCGGCGGGAGTGTCCGTGTACTGGAAGTGCGAAAGCAGCCGGTTGGTCGCGGAGAACGCCTGCCGCGCGGAGAAATAACGACAGGCCCGCTGACCCTCGACCGCACCGGTGTGATCGGTGGGGAACGCGATGCCGTCATTGGACCAGGCCTTGTGGATGATCCCTGACGAGTGCACCTTTTCGAAGTGCGTGGGGATCCCGAAGTGCTGGGTCATCAAGTTGGTCATGCGGTGCGCAGCGGTTTCGTGAGACACGGCGAATGCGTCCCGCAGATCGTCCACGGACAGCTCCCGGCGGGCCTTGGACTCGGAAAGCAGCTTCACCGCCGAGGACTCCGGAATCATGAGCGCGGCCGCAAAGTAGTTGGTCTCAACCCGCTGCTCCAGAAACTCCCCGTAGTTCTCAGGGCGAGAGTGTTCCAGCAACAAATGCCCCACGGCCTGCAGCAACACGGACCACGTGGACCCGATACTCGAGCGCGCCGGCAGGTAGAACCGCCTATTGCGCAGATCGGTGACCGACCGAGTCGAGTGCGGCAGATCCGGAACCTGGTGGATCTCGAACCCCACGTGGGACACCAGCGACGAGATGTGGTGCTCAGAGAGTGGCCCACCACCGTGCCCGATGGCCGCTAGCAGCTCCCCGGCCATCATCTCGATGCGCTCGAAGTAGTTGTTCAGTTTCTGCATGCGCGCCCGCAGGTCGGTGTTGGCTCGGCGAGCTTCCTCGGGTGTGGCTGCCTGTTCGTCCAGACGGTGAGCGAGTTGCCGTTGCAGCGCCACGATGGCCTCGAGCGCCTCGGTACTCAGCCCCGGCCCCACGCGCACGGACGGCAATCCCAATGACGAGTACATGGGTCCGCGCTGCACGCGCTCCACCTCGATTTCCAGCTCCATGCGCTTGGACGGCGCCTTGGCACCGATGAGCTGCTCGACCGTCATGTCCAACGCCTTGGCAATGGCCGCCAGCGTGGAGAGTTTGGACTCGCGCTTTCCGTTCTCGATCAACGACAACGCCGACGCCGCCATCCCCACCTGACCGGCCAGCTGCCCCAGGGTCACGCGGAGCCTCTTGCGGCGGTAGCGGATGCGGCGGCCCACGGCGATGGGGTCGGCGGGATCACCATCGAAGACCGAATCGGCGGGCGGGGCAGAAGGTGCGCTCGCGCGGGTGCGTTGGCCCTGCGGCGGCATCGAACGAGGTGCCATGGCACGAGCTTACGGAAAACATGTCGAAACGTGAAGAACTTGGTTTCTTCACTGAATTTTCCGGGTGCAACCAGCTGAAAACCGGCCAAAGTAGTACTCACAAGGCACAGAGAAGCGGAACTTCAGCGACAACCGCCGTCTCGCAAGGATCAAGGAGAACCACCCATGAGCCCCATGAACAGTAATCAGCGCTCTACTCAGGAAATTCAGCAGGACTGGGACGAGAACCCCCGCTGGCTCGGCATCACCCGTGATTACACGCCCGAGGAGGTCCTGCGTCTGCAGGGTTCCTTTCGAG
>JAKDKI010000196.1 GCA_030453435.1 Kocuria sp. | reverse complement strand
ACTCAGATCGACAGCAGCCGTTCTGCTTCTTCCCATCATTCTTCCTTGTCAGGACGCGTTCTACCCATGAAAAAGCAGTTGCGTATCCGAGGGCCCGGCGTCAAAGCCTCCAAGTCTGTACTCCGCCGGGGCAGTAGTGCCCTGGCAGGAACTGCGCTTGCCGCAGGCTTGATCGTTGGTGGCTCCGGAGCCGCTCAAGCTCAGCCATCGCGCGCGCTCATGACGCCGCCCGCGATCCAGCCCGGGTCGATGACCGGTCAGGGCGTGGCGGTTCAACGTCGCTTGGACGGTATCCGGCAGGATCTGGACCGCGCCGTCGCCGTGGGTGATGTGACTCGAGAACAGGCTGATGCATTTGTTGCCAAGCTCGTTCGGCACATGGACTGACAGGCCCGATTTTGGTGACGAGGACATCCCTGTGTAATGTTGAGGTGCTCCCGCTCGCGGGGGCACCTCATTGCTCATCCAGGTGAGTGATGCCGCGGCAGATTACCCGAGCGGCCAAAGGGGGCTGACTGTAAATCAGCTGGCTATGCCTACGGGGGTTCGAATCCCTCATCTGCCACGAAAAAAATCCCGGACCGGATGGTCCGGGATTTTTCATGTTCGCGGCCAACGCGTGGGGTCTTGTGCCAGCAGTGAACGCTCTGGGGTTGAAACTCCCGGCACTTTAGGCTGGATCCATGGCTACTGTAGACATCACCCAAGACACTCTGGGCCAGACCATTTCCGACAATGACATTGTCCTGCTGGACTGGTGGGCGGACTGGTGCGGCCCCTGCAAGCAGTTTGCTCCGACCTACGAGGCCGCATCCGAGAAGCACTCCGACATCGTGTTCGGCAAGGTGGACACTGAGGATCAGCAGGGATTGGCTGCCGCTGCGCAGATTTCTTCCATTCCCACTCTCATGGCTTTCCGTGAGGGCATTCTGGTGTTTTCTCAGCCCGGTGCTATGCCGGAGAACGCTCTGGACCAGGTCATTGACGCAGTCAAGGGCTTGGACATGGAAGAGGTTCGTGCCGAGGTTGAGAAGCAGGCCGCCGAAGGCGAGCAGGCCAACTGACCCAGTTCAAGACTTAACAGCTCAGGGGCGTTCTCCACATGGAGAACGCCCCTGAGGCATTTAAGCGGGTGACCGTCAGGCCACGTTTCGTCCGCACGGGAAACCCTGCAGTCCCAAACCTGCTCAGACAGCCGTCACACCGAGCAATGAACCGATGAGGAACGTGGCGCCAAGGGCGAGTGTACCGCCAATGACCACCCGGGCGCCGGCGCGGCCCACGTGCGGGGTGCCACCTAGCCTGGCGCCTAAAGTGCCCGTGATTGCTAGGGCCGCAAGCACGGCCACGAATGTGACGGGGATTCGCCATTCCGGCGGGGGTAACAAGATGGCCAGCATGGGCAGGATCGAACCGAGTAGGAAAGCCAGTGCGGAGGCCCACGCGGCGGCCCATGGGCTCGGGATGTCCTCCGGGTCGATGCCCAATTCGGCGTCGAGGTGCGCGAGAAGTGCGTTTCGCTCGGTGAGTTCGACAGCCACTTGCCTCGCGGTCTCGGGGGAGAGCCCGCGCGAGCGATAGATGTCAGTCAGCTCTTGAAGCTCCGCCTCCGGCATTTCTTGAAGTTCGCGTTTCTCTTTGGCGATCAGCGCCTCTTGCGAGTCTTTCTGGCTGGATACGGATACGTATTCACCCAGAGCCATGGACAGCGCTCCGCCAATCACTGCGGCGGAACCGGCCACGAGAATCGGCCAGGAACTGGCGGTTGCCCCGGCAACGCCAACCACAGTTGCTGCCACCGACACGATGCCGTCGTTGGCGCCCAGTACTCCGGCACGGAGTTTATTGAGTTTCTCTCCGTACTTGTCGTTGTGGGGCTCGGCAAGGACATGTTCGCTCATACTCCAAGCATGCTCCGGCCCATGGGATTTAGCTAGCTAGGTTAACCAATCCTCAGTTGCCCCTTGCAGTCCTGGAACTCGCGAGAACTCTTAATGCCAGCGGTGATCCGCGGGTGACAAGCGCGGCCCGAATGACGGTTTGCGGTGACCGCTCGCCTTGATCAAACGCACCACGCGCTGGCGGTGCCCCCGCCACGGTTCCAGGAGCTCTTCCATGCGTTGATCCGACCCCGGAGCGCCGTCGAAGAACCAACACACATAATCGGCCAGGTGGTAGTCGCGCACGCTGATGCCGTCCGGGTCCGCATGAGTGCACTGGGTGATTTCCGCTGCGGTCCACACACCGATGCCGTTGAAGGTTTGCAGCTTTGCGCGCACGACCGCGGGGTCCTGGATCAGTCCCAACCGTTCCACCGCGCTCGAACGATGAATGACTCTCATGATGGTCGCGGAACGGTGCGGATCGACGCTCGCTCGGTGCCACTGCCATGAGGGGACTCTCCGCCATTGTTCCGGGGAAGGTGGCACATACATCCCGGTGGGTGCCGGCCCCGGCGCGGTTTCACCCGCCAGCCGGACCAGGTAACGATAAGCGCGGATGGCCTCGATGGCAGTGACGCGTTGCTCGATCACGGCAATTACCGCTCGATCGGTCACGGCCCCGGTGGCCGGGAGACGGAGCCCGGGGTGACGGCGCCGTGCTTGTCGCAATCGCTCGGGAAGCAGGGCATATGCGGAAGATTCCTCGAACGTGGTCCAATCATCCGCGGCACCGCACCAGTACGGAGCGCGGGAGATCCACTCGGGCGCGCCAGGACCCCACGCATCAACCACGATGTCCCGTTCCAAGGCCGTTGCGGCGGTTCCACCCGGAGATCGGGTGAATCGAGCGGACACGGCCAGGCCCCGATGTCTGGTTGTGATCCACACGCACTCGGGGGAGATGACCCTCAGTGTGGGGTCGTTCGTGCCGCGACCGAGCACTGCCAGGGTCTGCCCCAGGTGAACGGGCCCGCTCGGGGTCCATCGGAGCCGAACGGGCTCCGCCGTGGACTGCTGCGCGGGAGCAGCGGGGACTTGCAGGATCATGCTCGTCATCATTCCACGGGCCTAGGACACGCATAAGCGACCTATCCCACGTGTGGATCGACGCCCGCCTCAGACTTGTGGGCCTCGAAAATTTCCTCTCGTTTACATGTTCATCTGCGTGTGGGAGGGCTGGGATATCCTGCCCTCGACCACTACTCACGTGAGGAAAATCCGTGTCCACTTTGCCCGCGCGCGCCACAGTCACCAGAGGTGGGCTGTGGGCTCGGGCGAGCGGAAAAAGGAACTTTCTGCGCTGGGCGCCCTGTGTGACCGCTGTGGCCTTCACACTTCTCTACACCGTCTTCTCGCTCACTCAGTGGTACCGCTGGGACGTGCCATCGTGGGACAACGCGATCTTCACCCAGCTGCTGCAGTCCTACTCTGCCGGCCAACCGCCCGTGGTGAACATCAAGGGGCACGGATTCAATCTGCTCGGCGATCACTTCCACCCGTTACTAGCGGTGTTGGCACCCGTTTACTGGCTGTTTCCCTCCGCCCTGACGTTGCTGATCATCCAAGATGTGCTGTTGGGGATATCGGTGGGCATCGTCACCTGGTGTGCCGCTCGTGCGCTCAGCCCAGCGCCCGCGGCGGCGATCGGAGTGGCCTACGGTCTCAGCTTCGGTTTGCAGGGTGCGGTGGCGGTGCAGTTCCACGAGATTTCGCTTGCCGTGCCCCTTCTGGCCCTCAGCATGTGTGCCCTGAGGGAGCGGCGCTGGCTCGCGGCCGCCATGTGGGGCGCTCCGGTTGCCCTGATCAAAGAGGACCTGGGGATGACGGTTGCGGCCCTCGGTGCAGTGATGTTCGCGCACGCATTCAGGCCCGCGGCGCGAGTGTCACGGCGGTTGCTGAATCGCGTGTATGAACCGGTGGCCGGCCCCGAGCCGGGGGCGCAAGCGGCGTCGTCGGCGGGAGAATTCAGCACCGCGCTGAGCCGGACGGCGCAGCAACCGGCCGTGCTGGGAGCTCTCCTGATGCTGTGGGGTGTGGGGCTTAGCCTGCTCGCTGTGTGGGTTGTTCTTCCCGGGCTCAACCCCAACGATTCCTTCGCCTACGCGGACAAATTGGACGTCGCCGGAATCCTGCGCGACCCGGCCGGAGCGGTGATCTCCTTGTTCGTACCGGAGCAAAAGCTTGGCACCTGGCTGTTGACGCTTGTGGCCGGGGCGATCATTGCGGTGCGCTCGCCGTTAGTGCTGATCGCCCTGCCCACGTTGGCCTGGCGCATGCTCTCGCCCAATCATGGCTACTGGGGTTCGGGCTGGCACTACAACGCGGTGATCATGCCCATCATCTTCATCGCCCTGGTCGACGCCGTGGTGAGACTTCGCGCCTCCGGTGGAGGCACTGGTCTGCGCAATGTGCTCGCCAAGAGTGGGCCTTTGGCGGCCTTGGTTGCTGCCTTGGTGGTCGCCACCCAGCAGCCTCTCGCTCAACTCGTGACGGGTGAGGCCTGGCGTGAAGATCCGAGGGCCGGCGTCAAACACGCCACTGTCCAAGCGGTTCCTGAAGGCGCCTCGGTGGCCACTGACCTCACACTGATCAATGGGCTGGTGTCCAGAGCGGACGTGCACTGGGTCGGTAATCCCGGGGATCCCGCCCCCGAGTACGTGGTGGTCGACCGAGAGGGCGGAACGTGGGGAGAAGACCCGCCGCAGGATGTCGCCGCATACGCGGAGGAGCTGTACGGAGAGAGATACGTCACGGTACGTGACGAGGCGAACATCATTCTGGTGGAACGCGAGTCTCCGTAACGCGGAGATGTGCGCTAGACTGGGGCGTTATCATTCCGGTTTTTATGTCCTCATTAAATCGTTTCGCCGTAGCAGGC
>JAKDKI010000023.1 GCA_030453435.1 Kocuria sp. | reverse complement strand
TACGACGCCGTTCTGGGCACCGGCCTGCGCAGCGGTTTCGGTAACGACATGCTGCGGTACCAGGGCCTCAAGTTCGTTCTCGACGGTTCCGTGGGCGGACGCACCGCCGCGGTGTCCGAGCCGTTCGAGGACAGCAGCTCACGCGGAATTCTGTACTACGACACCTCCGAGATTAAACCTCTCGTGGTCAGGGCCGTTGCCGCGGGGCAGCGGGTGGCCGTGCACGGTATCGGTGAGCGCGCTGTGACGCAGGCATTGGATCTAATCGAAGCGGGTGGCCGGGACGCGGCGGCAATCTCGGACGCGGATGGTTCCTCCGAGGCGGAGCCGGGCCACACGGATCAGCGTGAGACCACGGCTCAGGAGCACCACGACTCCACGGATCACGATACCCAGGAGCGTTACGACACCGTGGTCCGTTCGCGGCGCCACCGCGTGGAGCACTGCGGGCTACCCAATGAGGAAGAACTGGATCGGTTGCGGGACGGCAACATCATTGCCGCGGCATCCACGGCGTTCCTTTACGAGCTGGGCGACAGCTACCTGAACAACTTGGGTCCGGACCGGATTGCGCGCACTTACCCCATGCGCACGTTCATCGATCATGGAATCGAGGCACCGATCAATTCGGACTTCCCGGTGACCACGCCCAATCCATGGCTGGGTGTCTACGCCGCGGTGGCCAGGCGAACTTCCTCCGGGAGACTCCTGGACACCGTCCAGAACATCTCCGTGGCAGAAGCCATTGCCGCGTTCACCACCGTGGCCGCCCGCGCGTCCTTCGAGGAAGACCGGCTGGGCCGGATCGCGGAGGGGTTCCTGGGGGACCTGGTGCTCATGGACCGCGACCCGTTTAGTGTTGAGACCGAGGATCTCAAGGACCTCCGACCGGCTCTGACCGTGTGTGACGGGCGGGTCGTCTACCGCGCTGAAGGGGAGAGCAATGACTGAAACTCCGGCAATGCCCACCATGTTGAATCCAGAGTGGGAAGAACGGATCGTGCCCGAGCGGTTCGCCGGTCAGACGGTGATCGTCACGGGCGCAGGTGCGGGCATCGGCTTGGCCACGACCTCCCGCATTCTCCGAGAAGGCGGACGCGTTATCGCTGTGGACCTGAATACTGACGGCCTGGGCGATCTCTATCGCGAGTTCTCGGAGTCCCTGGTGCTCGTCACCGCGGACCTCACTGATCCTGACGCGATCCCCGACATCCTGTCGGCCGCAGACAATCGCGTGGACGCTCTGGTCAACAACGCCGGCGTGATGGATAACTTCGCCCCGCTGCACGAGGTCACGGACGAGACGTGGCAGCGTGTGTTTGCCGTGAACGTTGACGGCATGATGCGCCTGACCCGCGCCGTCATTCCCCTCATGCTCGATGCGGGCCAGGGCAGCGTGGTCAACCTGACCTCGGAGGCCGGCCTACGCGGTTCCGCCGCGGGTGTCGCCTACACCGCGTCCAAGCACGCCGTGGTGGGTCTGACGGTGAGCTCCGCCTTCATGTATGCCACTCAGGGCATCCGGTTCAACGCTGTGGCGCCGGGTGGTGTGGCCACCGGCATCAAGCTCCCGGCGGACATGTCCGAATCCGGCGCGGTCCGTTTGGGTGTGGTCAACGCCAATATGCCGGGTCTGGCTCAAGCGGCACATCTCGCTGCCAGCATCACGTTCTTGGCGTCCAAGGACAGCGTGAACATCAACGGCGCCATCCTGCCCTCGGACGGCGGCTGGTCCGCGGTCTGACATCGGCCCTGATCCGTGATGGCGGCCGGAGCATGGCTTGCCACCACGGGTTGATCGGTTCTGGGCGGCTCGCGCGGATGCGCCGTACCTGCCGCCCCGGTACCGTTGACCCTTGAGCCACGAGCAAGGGGAACACCGAATGAGCGTCAACGCGCAACCAACCACCGACCAGCATCAGGTCACCCAACATCGCAACGTCCCGGCGAACGTTCTCCGCGGAGCCTTGATCGGCACGGTGGAAACCATCCCGGGCGTTTCCGGCGGCACCGTCGCCTTGGTCGTGGGTATCTACGACGAACTCATCGACTCGGCCTCCCATGTGGTGAGCGCGGGAAAGCGGGCCATCCTGGGCCCGGATCGCGTGGCGGGGGTCAAGGAGAACCTGGCCAAGGTGCACTGGCGCATGATCGTCCCGGTCCTGCTGGGCATGGTCCTGGCCGTGTTCACGATCGCGGGCCCCATGTCCCAAGCGGTGGAGGATCACCCAGAGGTCATGCGGGCCCTGTTTTTCGGGATGGTGCTGGTCTCCGTGGCGGTTCCGCTGCGTATGGCGGGGCGCAATTGGCGCGCGCTGGACTGGGTGCTGGGTCTTGCCGCGTGTCTTTTCGCGTTCTTCGTGGTCTCGATTCCGCCCACCACGGTGGAACCGAACCCCGTGATCATTGTCCTCGCGGCAGCCATCGCGGTCTCCGCTCTGCTGCTTCCGGGACTGTCCGGGTCGTTCATTCTGCTCACCATCGGCCTCTACCAGCCCACGCTCAAGGCCGTGGATGAGCTGGACCTCGGATACCTGGGTCTCTTCTTGGTGGGCGCGATCATGGGCATGGCCGTGCTGGTGAAGGGTCTGCAGTGGTTGCTGGCCTACCGCTATCGACCCACCATGGTGGTCCTGGCCGGCCTGATGCTCGGAGCGCTACGCGCGCTGTGGCCGTGGCAGGTGGACGATCGCACCCTCGAAGCTCCCGGTGACAACTGGCCCATGCTGCTTCTGGTGGCTGCTGTGGGCGGCATCGTTGTGGGGATCTTGATTTACGTGGACGTCAAGATGGCCACGCGGCGCGCGCAGTTGGAGGCAACCCGGGTGGATGCGGATGAGGCTCGCTAGGACTTGTTCTCACGCGGCGGCGGGGGCGTGGTTCCCTGCCCCGTGAAGTAGGCGACCACGCGCCCGTCGGCCTCCAGAACGACGTCGCAGATCTGGTTCCTGCCAAAGCTCACCCGGCGCGTAGCGGTCGCCGTCACGATCTGGCCGGCGTGGGCCGGGGCGACAAACGTGATTTCCGCGTTGCGGGTGACAATGCGCGTACCCGCGGTCGCGCAGCAGTAGGCGAGAGTTGTGTCGGCCAGGGTGAACAGGTAGCCGCCGTGGCTCATACCGTGGCTGTTGGCCATGTGATCGGCGATGGGCATGGTCATGACCACGCGTCCCTGGTCGATGTCCCCCAATTGGATGCCCAGGTGCAGTGGGGCGGGATCATTCCGCAAAATCTCGTGAAGCATTTCGCGGATTGCGGGCATGTCATTCGGGTCGGCGTTCATGCGGGTCCTCCGAGGGGAGCAGAAATAGCAAAACTTTTTACTACCTTAGGTGCCCGCTGGTGATTTGAGGAGTGCCCGGCGCAAAAGAACGTGCCCCGCACCAGAAGGTGCGGGGCACGTTCACTAGGAAATCAGTGAAACGGAACCTCAGTGCTTGAAGCTGAAGATCTTGTGGAACAGACCCAGCTTGAAGTCGATGACGTCCTTGACGAAGTTGATCTTGTGACCGAACAGGCCGCCCAGGATGTCCTTGCCGCCGGTGTGACCACCGGTGTGGCCGCCGCCGGTGCTGCCGCCGTCCTTGCAAGGGTCATAAGTGGAGCAGGAGGTCACGGGGTGGCTGGGAGCCGGGTGGAAGAAGGTGGCCTGTGCCGGAGCGACAGAACCGAAGGTCAGGGCGCCGAAAGCTGCGATGGCGGTACCGGTCTTGACGATATTCTTTTTTACGGGTTTCCTCCAGATATTTGATGCGCCTGCCCCCGCAGGCGTCGAACTAAGAAGCCCATGTCGCGAGTGTCGGTTAGGTTCCCCCAAACCTTCTCCCTGACCTGGACGTAACCAACGTAACAACCGAGAATCACCCGTGGATGAATGTGATTACCCACACTTGCGACCGGCTTCTTGTGAGTTCATGGAGCCTACTGACTAGGAACAACGCGGAGAATGGTGGGGAGAGCTCCGCGGTGACCCTGGCGGGTTTGAAGGACGTAACAACGAGGGAGATGCAGTGGATCGCAAAGCCGAACCGGTGACCGGCCGGCAGCTTCAGGATGTTGAATCCGCAGTCTCGAAACGGGACTTCGACCGGGTGACGAGCTCGATCGACGCCATGCCCTCGGGCCAGGTGGTCGAGCTCCTGGAACGACTGAGCGTGCGTGATCGGGCACTGGTGTATCGCATGCTTCCCAAGGACCGTGCGTCCGTGGTGTTCGAACGTTTGGATGCGCCGCTCCAAAAAGAACTGGTCGTGGGGTTGCAGGACGAGGACGTCGCCGCGATCTTCGCGGGGTTGACTCCAGATGACCGTGCCCGCCTGGTTGATGAGCTCCCCGCCACCGTGGCTACCCGATTGCTGCGGGACCTCCCGGACGACGAGCGGGAGCTCACCTCCGTGGTGCTGGGCTACCCGGAGCGCTCCATTGGGCGTCGGATGAACCCCGAGTGCGTGACCACCCACCCGCACCTCACCGCCGGAGAGAGCTTGCAGCGCATCCGTCACGGACTGCAGCGTGCGGAGACGATCTACACGATTCCCGTGACCGATGACTCCCGGAAGCTGGTGGGCGTTGTGGGGCTGCGCCAGGTGATGGGTGCCGATCCCGAAACTCCCGTGGCTGAGCTGATGAGCGAGGCGGATTCCGCGACCGCGACCGAACCTGCGGAGGAGGCGGCACGCCGCTGCGCGGGGTTGCGATTGTTGGCCATGCCCGTGGTGGATCACGAGGATCGGCTCGTGGGCATCCTGACCGTGGACGACGCCCTGGACATCCTCGAGAACGCCGAATCCGAGGATCAGGCGCGCATCAGCGGTTCCGAGCCCCTGCGTCGTCCGTATTTGTCCACTCCGGTGCGCACTCTCGTGCAAGCCCGCGTGGTCTGGCTGCTCGTGCTGGCGATCGGTGCGACCCTCACAGTCCAGGTGCTCGAGGTCTTTGAATCCACGCTCGAGCAAATGGTGGTGCTATCCGTGTTCATCCCGCTGCTCATCGGCACGGGCGGCAATACGGGTAATCAGGCGGCCACATCCATCACGCGTGCACTCGCCCTGGGTGATGTTCGCCCGCGAGACGTGGCCAAGGTGGCCCTGCGGGAACTGCGCGTGGGCGTGAGCTTGGGCCTACTCCTGGGAGCTGCGGGCTTTGTCATCGCCGGAATCATCTACGGGGCCTCGATCGGCGCGGTCATCGGCCTGACCTTGGCTGCGATCTGTACCTTGGCTGCCACGGTGGGTGGCCTCATGCCCCTGATCGCCCGCGCCATCAAAGTGGACCCGGCGGTTTTCTCCAACCCTTTCATCACCACGTTCGTGGACGCGACCGGCCTGGTGGTCTACTTCTTCATTGCTCGCGCCATTCTGGGATTGGGCTAGAAATGTGTTCCATGCTTCCCTGGGTCTTTATTTTTAGACCCCATCGTGCTTATGGTCAGACCACAGGGATCGAGTCTCCATTCCCGGTCCCATGAGTGATCCGGAGGTTCATGATGAAGGCAGCACGGTTTTACGACCGAGGCGACATTCGTATTGAAGAGATTCCCGAGCCCACGGTGGCCCCGGGCGAGGTGGGAATCAAAGTGGCCTGGTGCGGCATCTGTGGCACTGACCTGCATGAGTACAAGGACGGGCCCGTTTTCTGTCCCACCCACGACACCCCGCACCCCATCTCGGGTGAGACTGCTCCGGTGACTCTCGGGCACGAGTTCTCCGGAGTGATCGATGAACTCGGTGAAGGCGTGGAAGATCTCGAGGTCGGTCAGCACGTGGTGGTCGAGCCTTACATCATTGGTGACGAGGTGGACACCGGTCCTGAATCCAAGGATTACCACCTGTCTCCGAACATGAACTTCATCGGTCTCGCCGGACGCGGCGGCGGCCTGGGGGAGCGCATTGCCGTCAAGCGCCGCTGGGTGCACCCGATTTCGGACTCCGTGAGCTTGGACGAGGCCGCCCTGATCGAGCCACTATCTGTGGGATATCACGCCGTCGAGCGCTCCGGGGCCAAAGCCGGGGACGTAGCAGTGGTGGGTGGTGCCGGCCCCATCGGTTTGCTGACCGCCGCCGTGCTCAAGGCCCTTGGTATCACCGTGGTGGTGTCGGAGCTCTCCTCCCTGCGTCGCGAGAAAGCTCTGGAGACCGGCGTGGCAGATTATGCGCTGGATCCACGGGAAGTGGACGTGGTGAAGGAAGTTCAGAAGATTACCGGCGGTAAAGGTGCGGATGTCGCATTCGAGTGCACGTCGGTTCAGGTGGTGCTGGACACCTTGATGGATGCCCTGCGACCCACTGGCGTGCTGGTCGTCGTATCGATCTGGGCGGAACGGTCCAACTTCGATATCCATAAGCTGGTCATGAAGGAGATCGACCTGCGCGGCACCATTGCATATGTGAATTCCCACCCCGCCACCATCGAGCTCGTGGAGTCCGGCAAGATTGATCTCAAGCCGTTCATCACCGGCAAGATCGGGTTGGAAGGTCTTGTGGATGAGGGGTTCGATACGCTCATCCACCGCAACGAGACTGCGGTCAAGATTCTCGTCTCCCCCTCGGGTGAAGGACTGTAAGTAGCCCTTGGCAGGCTCTAGATGGTTGCGAAAATCCCGGCTTGGCTCGCGATCGAGTCAGGCCGGGATTTTCGACGTCGCAGGGATCAGTCCACGGTCACTCGGACGGGCACCGGGGGTAGCTTCTTCACGAACGGAGCGCACATCCAGGAGGGCGACGTCCGTTGCGCGCTGGAGGCGCACCTGGCGGATGGTGAACAGCGCAAGGGCGACTGCGCCGACCGCCAGGGCGAGCACAGGAAGCAGCGAACCCTGGAACAAAGCGCTCATGGATCCCAGGCCGTAAACGATGCCTCCGAAGGCGAAGACCGAGAGCAGCACGGAGAAGGCGTCCAGGGGAATCTTGCGGGTCTCACCGGTCGTCTTGATGAGCACCAGACCCAGGAGCAGCACGAGCATCCCGACCGGAAGCATCAGGCCGAAGACCCAGCGCCAGTTCAGGGCATTGACGATCATGCCGGAGATGGTCGGGCCAATGGCCGGAGCCACTGAGATCACCACGGAGTTGAGTCCCATGATGGTGCCGCGGTGGGCCGGGGGAACGTAGGTGAGGGTGGTGGTCATCAACAGCGGCAGGATGATGGCCGTGCCGCCGGCCTGCACAATCCGACCCAGAAGGACCACGGCGAAGCTTGGCGCGAACGCAGCCATGGCGGTACCGATCCCGAACAACAGCAGGGCCGCGGTGAACAGGCCCTTGGTGGTGAAACGCTGGAGCATCCATCCGGTCGTGGGGATCACCACGGCCATGGTCAGCATGAATCCTGTGGTCAGCCACTGGGCCGTGGCCGCAGTAATGCTGAAGTCGGCCATCAGGTTGGGCAGGGCCACCGTCAGGACCGTTTCGTTCAGAATCATGATCAGAGCGGAGGTCACCAGCACGGAGATCACGGCAACGATGTGCTTGGTGGCGGGGCGCTCCGGTTCGAGCTCGAGAGCGGATCGGGCGGCCGTATCGGCTACCGCTTGGAATTGGCCGGTGGTCGGCTCATCCTGAATGTGGGCATGGGACATGCAAGTACCTGTTTCTCAGAGGGGATTACACTCAATAATGACACTGAATGCCACTTTGGCATAAGTGACATAAAGCCGTGGGGTTGGTCACAATGGGGTGCCGAGCGTCAGGGAGGGCGTCATGGAGCATGAACCGCAGGCGGGGCTGAGGGCTCGTCGAAAACTGGAAACGCAGCGCGAGATCCATCAAGCTGCACTGGAACTTTTCGAGGCGCACGGGGTGCGGGAGACCACGGTCCACCAGATTGCCGAACGCGCCGGGGTTTCACCGCGCACGTTCTTCCGCTATTTCTCGACCAAGGAGCAAGCGGCACTGCCCGGTCAGCGGCGGATGCTGCGAGCCATCGATTCGCTTGAGATCACTGATCCAGATCCCGCGGCGGTACTCCGTGCGGTGGAAACCATGGCGGAAACGGTCATGGGTGCGGACAATGATCCCGAACTCGATGAACACCGGCGCGTGGCCAAACTGCTGGCGCGGGACGCGGATCTGCAGTCTCTGGCAGCATCGCAAGAGTTGGTCCTCCCGGTGCGCCTGCGTGCACGTCTGGCCGAGCAACTACCGGAGGCAGACCCGGCCACGCTGCTGCTGATCTCCGAAACAGCGGTGGCAGTGTGGCGGGTCAGTTGGATCCGCTGGGGCGAGTTGGCCACGCGTGGCGAGACCGCCGACCCCGTTGCGGTCTACCGAGAATGCCGGGCCCGGTTACGCAGCGCCGTCGGATAGCCGCCGACGCCGCTCCGTCCCGCTAGCGAGGATCGGTCTCCTGGTGTCGGCCGCACCCGAATCTTCGTAGGATGCCGTCAACCGGGCAGCGAGGGAGAGAGGGACATGGCGACACCCCAGCAACCGTCTGTTGAACCTGCCGGTCTGTACACCGGCCTGACCATGCCGCAGTGGCGGGAAGTGATTCGTGGTTCGTTCTCGGCATTGGAAATCACTGCTCCCAATGAGGGCCAATTCCGCGCGAACTTGCGCGTGGTGGAACTCGACGACGTGCATTTGTTCGATATGTCCACCGACGCTCACCGGGTGGTGCGCACTGCACAGCTGGTCGAGCAGGACCAGGGGGAGTACTTCAAGCTCAGCCTGCAGTTGGAAGGGGCGTGCACTCTCCGCCAGGACGGGCGTGAGTGCCAGTTGGAGCCCGGTGACCTGGGACTGTACGTAGCGTACCGGCCCTACGAGCTGGATTTTCGTGGTCCGCAGCACTCTATGGTTATGACGTTTCCTCGCTCCGTGGTTCACATGACTCCGGCTCAGGTGGAGATGGTCACCGCGCGGCGGATCACCCAGGACCATGGGCTGGGCCGGGTGGCCGCCCCCATGTTCCGTGATCTCGCCGAGAACATGGATCTACTTCACGGGCCCCACGCCATGCGTTTGGTCAGGAGCGCGCTGGGCATGCTTGTGAGCGTGCTGTCCTCGGACGTTCTGGAACTCAGCGAGGAGCAGCCGGGAGACCTGCTGGTCCAGCAGGCAGCGGCCTACATCGACGACCATCTGGGCGATTCTGAGTTGTCGCCGGGCACCATTGCTAAGGCGCTGTACGTTTCGGTTCGCCAGCTGCACAGCAGATTTGCGGCCCAGGACCTCACCGTGTCCTCGACCGTTCGTCTGAAGCGGTTGGAAGCGATCCGTGAAGATCTCTCAGATCCCGCGCTCGCGGACGAGACGGTGCACAGCGTGAGTTCTCGCTACGGCTTACTGGACGCAGCACACGTAAGTAAGAGCTTCAAAGCGGAGTATGGGGAGACGCCGTCGGCATATCGAAGACGCATCCTGGCCGGGGCCTGAGTATCCCGCCGGGCCCGGCCAGCATGCGTTATGACGGTTAGACCTTCAGCTCCTTGATCACGTTTCGCGCCGTGCTCAGCCCGGTTTCAATGGCGCCATCCACCACGACACCGCGCCAGCCCCGCGCCCAGTCCGCTCCCGCGAAATGCAGGCGGCTGTCGGTGGTGCGGAAGTGGTGCCAGCCGTTGGTGAACTGTCCCGAACGCAGCGTTGCCCAAGCCTGACCGCTCCACTTGTCCGCGACCCAGTCATGGCCGGTGGAGTCTACGACTTCCAGGTCAGGTCGCCATTGGTTGACGATCTCTTGCCCGTGTTTGGGGTCGTTGAGATTCAGCTGATCGTGGTGGGGGCCGAACCCTACGCAAATGGTGGTGTCGTCGTCGAGAAAGAATTCGCTGCGGAAAATCGCCATCTTGGCGGGGGTGGGGGCGTAACCAAGGATGCTGTGGTGGCCCTTGATCTTGACCCAGATCTTGCAGCCGGTGGAGTTCCACTTCTTATCGATGATGTTGCGCATGCCGTCTGGAAGTGTCGGGGTGAACTCGATGGTGGGCAACGCTCCCACGGGGACCGTGACGATCACGCTGTCGCAGGAGATGCTCTCACCATTCTCCAGGGTGACCGTGGCTCCGGCTGCTCGGTGGTCAATGGACTTGACCGGGGTGTTGAGCCTGATCGGGCAGTTGAGGTCGGCCGCGATGTTCTCGTAGATGCCCCGCATGCCATTCGTGAGTTTGTACCGAAGAGTCTGTTCTTCCATGAGGCTCATTCGGTGATCGGACAGTGCCGCCCATTGTTTGGCCATGAGCGGCGATCCCTGTTCCGGGTCACCGATGTAACCGGCGGCCCAAAAGGCGTTACAGAGGTCGATCTCTTCCTGGCTGAAGGACCCATCGCGGAGGCAGTCAAGAACGCTACCTTCGTCAGCGGCGAGGAATTGCTGCCGCAGTTCTGGGGAGCTTCCGCTGCGCTCATCGAGGACATGCAGTGGTTCGTAGGGGTACGGGAAGAAATCGCGAGAGTTCTCGAAGATCTTCTGCATCGGGCGGTCGATCGCGGCCTCGAGGTCAGCTTCGGAACCGTGCTTGACCGAGTCGCCGGTGACCCAGTAGGCGTCATCACAGAACGGGCTGGGGTAGATGCTTTGGTCGTACCGGGTGATCTCGGACCACACGTGAGGCTGCATCCAATGCACCCAGGTGGCACCGAGCTCTAGTGGGCGCCCCATTCGTTCCTCGGTCCACGCTCGTCCGCCGATACGGTCGCGGGCTTCAACGATTTCCACGTCTACGCCAGCCATCTGCAGTTCTCGGGCCGCCACTAGGCCAGCGAAGCCGGCCCCGACAACTACGACGTGGGGATTGCTCATGGTGATTCCTCCAGTGAATGGGTTGTTGGACAGATCAGGAATGGGGATGGTTTGCGACTACCGGAAGTTCTTGCGACTCAGGGATCTGGTCCTCGTGCTGCATGGCCCGGTACACGTCCGGGCGGCGTCGGCGAAGGACTTCACCCCAGATCAGTCCCACTACTCCCGAGCCGATGATGATGCCCGGCATAATGGCCACCAGCGGTGATGGGCCCTCCGCCCCGATCATGAGGTCGAAGTTGACCAGGATGAGGATGGCCACGGTGATCAACCCGAGGGCCGAGACCACCGGGGCAACCACTCGCGTGCCCACACCGTGGCCGTGATGACGGCGGGAGAACCATGCGACCACGGCGATAGAAGTAATGGCCAGAAGGAAGACCAGCCCAAAAGCGGCCGCGTTGGTCAGCCAGGTGAAAAGCGTCAGAACTGGGAAAAGATCTCCCAAGGGCGATCCTGCACCGGCCAGTGCGAAAACTACGATGACCACAACCGCCACGGCAGACTGCGCAAGGGACCCCGCGAACGGGGCGCCGGTCCGAGCGGATGTCAGTCCGAGTTTCTTCGGAAGCACTCCGGTGCGGCCTAAAGCGAAGAAATACCTGGCGGCGCCGTTGTGAAAAGCGACCAGTGCGGCAAGCAGGCTGGTGATGAAAAGGACATTAGCGACGTCGGCAAGCAGAGGGCTGCGCTCCGCGAGCCACACGAAGACGAGGTCGGGCCCGAATTCTTGAGACGAGGCCACGATGCTCGAGGCGCCCACGCCTACCGAGAATGCCCATGACGAAAACATGTAAAACACGGCGATTACGGCCACTGCGACGTAGGTCGCGCGGGCCACGGTCTTGCGAGGATTCTTGGTTTCTTCGGAATAGATGGCACCCGATTCGAACCCCATAAACGCAGCGATACCGAAAGCCAGAAGTACGCCAATTCCGGGCGTGAAGAAGTTCTGTGGATCGAGAGTCTGGAACTCGATTCCCTCCGGGGCGGCTACCAGCGCCAGGATGAAGACCACGCCCACGACCAGGAATTCGAGTGCGACCAGAACACCAAGGACCTTGGCGGAGAGATCCACACTATTGACACCCAGAGCGCCAACAATCACCCATCCGAGCAGGGCGGCCAGCCACCACGGGACCGCGATGCCGAACAGCCCTGTGATCAACGCGGCCAGAGAGAAGCCGAATAGTCCATACAGGCCCACCTGCATCATGTTGTAGGAGACCAGCGCCAGGATGGCCGCTGCGATGCCCTGCCTGTTTCCCAGGCCCTCGGCCACGTATGCGTAGAACGCTCCGGCGTTCTGGACATGGCCGCTCATGGCGCCGTATCCAATGGCGAATACAGCCAGGATGAGTCCCAGGATCAGGTAACCCACGGGCACTCCGAGGAGGCCGGATACAGCGAAGCTTGTGGGCACACCGCCGGCCAAGACAGTCAAGGGCGCTGACGCTGCGATGATCATGAACACCAGGGCTGTGGTGGATAAATGACGCCTCGCGAGGCGAGTAGGTTGCTGCACGGTGAGCCTCCGATGCGGGTTTCAGCTGGGTTAGCCCATTGTTAGCCAGGTCACATCCATAAGGTGTTGTCCAGGAGTGCTCGACAGTTGTCTTTGACTGCGCGGTGCCGATCAAGGTGCCGTCATGTAAATGTTCAGGGCCCCTCCTGCACCTGGGGCCAAAACTGCTGCGCGGGCTGACAACATCAGTGCGCGTGATCCACGCCACAATGGGTACAGAGACAGGCCTTCGCCAGTCGGTGGTGGGCCGCCGTTGCAATCCAAGGAGCACCCATGAGCGCGTATCAGGAACTGTTGTCAGCCATTGAAAATCCAGCCGGTCGCGAGATTCTCGACCCGGCCACGGGGGAGCTCGTGGGCAAGGTCCACGAGTCCACGGTGGCTGAACTGAACCAGGCGATCGAAGCGGCCCGCGCCGCGCAGCCAGAGTGGGCGGCGTCGGGCCATGCCAAGCGGTCCGAGTTCCTGCATCGAGCGGCGGATGCGGTGGAGGCCAACGCGGAAGCGCTCGCGGAACTGCTCTCACGTGAGCAGGGCAAACCAATCAAGAACGGCCCCAATGCGGCCTTTGAGGTCGGTGCTTGTGCCGCATGGCTGCGAGCGAATGCGGACACCCCCATGGAGCCGGAAGTCCTCGTGGACGACGAATCCGGCAAGGCCGAACTGCACTACATGCCGCTGGGTGTTGTCGGGGCGATCGGGCCGTGGAACTGGCCCATGATGATCACCGTGTGGCAGGTCGCTGCGTCTTTGCGCATGGGCAACACGGTGGTGGTCAAGCCCTCCGAGTACACGCCGCTGTCCGTGCTGGGCCTCATTCACGTGCTCAACCAAGCGCTGCCATCGGATGTACTCCACGTGGTTCCGGGTGGCGGAGAGATCGGTCAGGCGCTGACCGAGCACGACGGCATCGACAAGATCATGTTCACGGGTTCAACCAAGACCGGTCAGGCGATTATGCGCTCCGCCGCGGATGGCTTGGCTCGCCTCACTCTCGAGTTGGGCGGTAATGACGCGGGCGTTGTGCTGCCCGATGTGGACGCCCAGAAAATCGCGGGCGACCTGTTCTGGGGCGCCTTCATCAACACCGGACAGACTTGTGCCGCCCTCAAGCGCCTCTATGTGCATGAGGACGTTTACGACGACGTGTGTGACGCCTTGGTCGCGGTGGCCCAGCAGATGCCCATGGGCAATGGTCGCGAAGAGCAGAACGTGCTGGGCCCGTTGCAGAACAAGCAGCAGTACGACATCGTGGCCGGGCTTGTCGAGGACGCCAAGAATGGCGGCGGCCGCGTGCTCATCGGTGGCGATCCGGAGGCTGAGCAGGCCGGCTACTTCTATCCGACCACCTTGGTCGCGGACCTGCCCAATGATAATCCCCTGGTCGCGCAGGAGCAGTTCGGTCCCGCCCTGCCGATCATCAAGTACTCGGATCTTGACGAAGCGATCGCCATGGCCAACGGGCTGGACGTGGGGTTGGGTGCGTCCGTGTGGTCCTCCGATCCGGACACCGCCGTCGAGGTCGCTCAGCGGATCGAGGCGGGCACCGTGTGGATCAACAAGCACGGGGCGGTGGACCCGCGCGTTCCCTTCGGTGGCATCAAGAGTTCCGGTTACGGTCTGGAATTCGGGGTTGAGGGGCTCAAGTCAGTTGCCGCGCCCAAGGTGATTTCTAGGTAGCGGATGCCGACGCCGCTCGGTCCCACTGTCGAGGCCGGTGATCTCAGCCGTGTGCTGAGGTCACCGGCTTCTTCAGAATTCCGGGTTCGTAATCGAAGTGTTATCTGACTTGTTTCACTGTTCGCAGCTAAAGACCCTTGGGAATCCGCCATAAATTCGGATTAGCTCCCCTAATCATTCAATGCAATGACAAAATAAATTTGGGGAGGGGTTCGTTGCCTCCGGGGGTGTGAGCCGCGATCAGAACCGCATGTCGGAGGGGGTTCACGGTTTCCGATAGGGGCCGGCAACATGAGAACACCTTAATGATTAGTTAACCCCTCTTTCACCTGGCGTGGTAATCCTTACTGCGTGATCCGAAAAATTCTCATGCTGCTGGGCGTCATTTGCGTACCCATCGCGCTCGCCCTCGCGAGTCAGTCGCTCGCATCCACTGCGGAACCTCCGCGGTTACCGCAGGAAACC
>JAKDKI010000195.1 GCA_030453435.1 Kocuria sp. | reverse complement strand
TGGATGTGTTCTCACGTCGGTACCTTTCTGAGAACTCAGGTGGGTCCGTTGGGCGCGCCTCACCAGCGAGGCGCGCCCCACGGTTGTTCCCCCCATCGGGTTACACCGACAGGGCCTTCTGGATGATGCCGAGCAGCAGCCCCGACACGGAGTCGGAGGACAGCACTGCGGCCATGACCCCGCCGAACGCGGCGGCTGCCAGAACGATCACGGCGTATTCCGCGGTGGACGCGCCGAGGTCGGGGTGGTCCGAGTTCAAGGCGAGCTCGGTGCCGTGCGGTTCCAAGACGGCGTCGGGCTCAATGGCCTGGGGTGTTGACGCGGCGGTGGTGATGGTGGTGTTGGACATGACGTTCTCCTGTGTGATGGGTGTTGCGTTGGGTTGGATGGTTGGTATTGCGGTTCCAAGGGGCGGCGCTCGGTCGCGGGTCATGAGCCGAACACCTTGGGTAGCAAACTCATGAGCACGGGCAGCACGCCCCAGCACATGAAGGCGGGTAGACAACACAGTCCGAGCGGCAGCACCAGTCGAACGGAGAGGGTTTCCGCGGCTCGCTCGGCGCGGCGGAATTGGGCGCGCCGCACCTGTCCCGCCTGGCCTCGTAAGACCGTCGCCGACGCCGCCCCGGACGTCGCCGTGAATTCGAGCGCATCGCGGTAGTCGAGTAACGCTCGGGGTGACTCGGTGACCGAGGACCACGCGGTGTCCCAGTCCAGACCCAGTCGAAGCGCTGCGGCGACCCTTTGCAGCTCCGGATGGCCAGCGCCGGCGGCGCTGTGAGCAAGCACCGATACGGCTTCAGCGAGAGGAAGGCCCGCGTCCAATTGAGTTGCCGTCAGCTCGACGAGTGTGGCCGCGGGAAGCCCGGGTGAGCTGGACTGCGAACCCGAGCTGGCGGCGTCGTCGGGGGCGGATGAGAAAGCGGCGTTGGAATTCGTCGCGGTCAAGGCGACCGCGCGAGGCGATGACCAGATGAAGAAGGCCGCGGCCACCAGGAGTCCAGCGCTCAAGGCGATGATCATGGCCCGTCCACCCCCTCGGCGTGCCGCATGAGTTGGCGGGTCCACAGCCGACCGGCCACCGTGAGTACGGCCCCCGCAATCAGCGCAATTCGACCCCACGGCGTGGTGATCAGAGTGGTTATCGGATCGGTTCCCATGAGCATTCCGAGACCCAGCGCGAGCACCGGCAACCAGGCCAGGACACGAACCGTGGCCCGAGGGCCGGCCAGGGCACTTTCCCGAGCAGCCTGAGCGTCGATCTGCGACTCCACGGAATCCCCCAAGCCGTTCAGGGTTTTGGACAGCGAAGCCCCGGAGCGTTCTGAGATCTCCCAGCACGCGGCGAGCTGGACGCTGACGGAGCGGGCCCACCGGGCGAGTTCGTGATCGGACACGTCCGGCGTGGTGTGCGCGATCCGACCCAGGGTGACGGACACGGGGACACCCAATTCCGAGGCCGCGTGAACCTCCCGGCACAGCCGATCGATCCAGACCGCTGTGGGATTGGCCGGGCCTTGGCCGACAGCTCGGGAGGCTTGACCGAAGACCGCGGACGGGGTGCGACCGGCGTTGAGTAGCGCGGCCAACCGACGAACCAACGTGACCCACAGGGCCGCTTCGACCGCTCGGTTCCGCCTCCAGTGACGGGCCATGAACGACGTGGAATTCCGGGAGGAGCGCGGGTGATCTCCGTTGTGGCCGGTGCCGGCCGCGCCGTGAGTGGCTAGCACGCGGCTTCCGGTACCGCCGGCCCAGAGCAACCCGGCTGCGGCGATGATGGTTCCCACGGACAAGGCGAGGATCACGATGCACCTCGCTGATGGTCCGGGGCGGGAAGCCCAGCTCGGGGCTCGGTCTCCCGGGGCGTGGCTCGGGACAGCAGCTCTGACACGCGGGGCCACCCCGGTCCCCTGACCGGGTCCCCGCCGTTCCAGCTCATCGCGGGACGAGTGATGAGTTGCCCATCTGAGAGCTCAAGCGTGCACAGGGTTTCCAAGCGTCGCCCGTCCGCGCCCCTGCTGACGTGCGCGATCAGATCGAGTGCGCTGGCCGCCTGCAGATCCACGGCCTCGCGATTCATCCCTGCCAGCGATCCCAAAGCCGCCAAGCGAGCCGGAACGGCCTGAGCTGAATTGGCGTGCACGGTTCCGGCACCGGCGTGGCCTGTGTTCAGCGCCGTGAGCAGCTCACGTACCTCGGCCCCGCGGCATTCCCCGACCACCAGGCGGTCGGGTCGCATGCGCAACGCTTGCCGCACCAGCTCCGCCAGGTCCACGGCGCCGCTGCCCTCCACGTTGTCGTGGCGGGCCTGCATACCCACCACGTGAGGATGCTCAGGGTTCAGCTCTGCGGCGTCCTCAATGAGAACCAAGCGCTCCGACGGGTGGCATTGGGACAACAACGCGGACAGGACAGTGGTCTTGCCTGATCCCGTGGCGCCGCTGATCATGAGGTTGGCCCCGGCTGACATGGCGGAGCACAGCACGTCTGCCATGTGCGGGTGAATGGACCCCGTGGTCACCAGATCAGATAGCGACAACCGCTGGGGAGCCTGAAATCTGATCGACAGTAGGGTGCCGCTCGTGGAGACCGGTGGGATCACCGCGTGGACACGTAATCCCGTGGCCGTCTGCACATCCACACAGGGGTTGGCATCGTCCAGTCGGCGGCCGGCCGCCGTGATGAGGCGGACCGCGAGCGCCCGGACGTCCGCCTCTTGTGTAAAGGGCGATGGCACCCGGTTCACACCGCCGAGGGTCTCCACGAACACGTTCTCGTGCCCGTTGACGTACACATCGCTGAGTCCTTGGGTGGGCAATAGCGATTCGAGTGGGCCGAGCCCCGTGAGCTCGGCTTTGATGTGCTGCACGGCCCTGATGGAGCCGACCGCCCCGAGTACGCGTCCCGTGTCCTGGATGGCACGGGCAATCCGCGCCTCGGTGAGGGCCCCGCCTTCCTGCAGTAAGCGGCTACGTACCTCTTCCATGAATTGGGTGTCGAGCTCCGTCACGCTCATGACAGCGCCTCCACCCGCTGGACAATGCCCCGTACGGCTTTGGCGTGCTTGGAGCGTTTGCCCCGTTGCAGGACCGCGCCATTGTCGAGTTCCTGCGGCAGACGCGAATCAAAACTGAGGGAACCTGCACAACCGACTCCGGTTGCGGACTCCACGATGGCAGCATCCACATCCGCCACGTTGAGTCCGGTCAGAACGGTCATCACGGGAGTCTCGCCGCAGCGCCGGGCTGCGAGTGTCGCAGCCAGCACTCCCCTGACGGTGCGCGGCGTGAGCACCAGCACCGTGGAGCACCACTGGGCTTGCTCCTCAAGACGGTCCGCGTTCAGATCAACCACCAAGTGGCTCGCGGCACTCCTCAACGCGTGGACCACGGTGCCCACTGGGACTTGCGAGGCGTGCGTCCCCTGGCGGTCCCACGAGAGGTAACGCAGCTTTCCCGTGCTCGGCATGGCCGCCCACAACTGATCCGCCGCTACCGCACCCGAGAACTGGTGCAGCTCAGGCCACCGCAGGCCGTCCTCGGATTCGGTTCCCAACACGAGATCCAGTCCCGCCGCGATTGGATCGGCATCGACGACTGCGGTCATCGAACCGCCGTCCGCAAACTCCTGGGCCAACCAGCATGCAAAAGTCGACGCGCCCACGCCTCCGCAAGCACCCACCACACCGATGATGCGTCCGAGTTCGATCGCACCCGCGTCCTGATCGGCCCGTGAGAGCATCTCCGCCAACCATTCGGCGGCCTCTGGAAGTACGACGACGGCGCTTGCCGCGCTGCGAGCAGCAAGTTCCCAAGCCGCCTGCTGCGAAGACAGAGCGACGATGATCGCACCGTGGGGAACGCGTTCCACATTGGACGTCGCGTCGACCAGTACTGTCTCCGCGTCTTTGGCGTTCGCAAGCCGGTCCACTACCGTCAGCTCCACACGGCAGCTCACGCAGACGGCTTCAACGGATGCAATGAGCTGAGGTTCGGTGCTCAAGAGATGGACCGTCTTGGTCAAGGTAGCTGCCGGTTCACCGGAACTACGACGATCGACGGACGCACGGTCAATAGCGGTGCGCTGGGCTCTGCGCGTCCGCGGAATCACCGCCGTATTCGGGGACCTGTGCGCTGGAGGGGTCATGCCCCTTACAGTCGTCGGTTCACCAACTCATGGGATCAGCCGGAACACGGATTGTGGAGTCGGGAACAACCCTCCACGGCAGTCATCAGGCCTGTGCAGTTACGTCACCGCGAGTGCACGTTCAACGCGTTACGTCACCACCACGCCCGGGTCGTCTCGGTGGGGCCGTCCAGCTCGGTGAGGCCGGCATCCACCACGGCAACAGGCCGCGTGGCAGCAGCCCATTCCGCCCGGCTCGGGTAGTCGACCCGCAACCGGAAATCGTCCGCCCGCCATTGTTCCCGCTCAACTCCGGACATGGCCTCCCACACCAATTGCGCGGCATGGGCGCACTGGGCAGCGAGCTTGCCGCTGGTCATCTCGAGTCCCGGCCGCACCTCCACGGTGACCATCGCACCGGAGGTCCGCGAAGCGCCGTCGTCGGGAAAAGTAGTGCCCGAAACCTGAAGTTTGTTGAGTTCTTTGGGGAGCGGCTTGACCGGGCCGGGCACAAACGCTCGCACGGCGGCGTCGCCGAACTCGCCGCTGCCGGCTTGGGTGACCGTCACGCCGTCGAGAGCCTGAACGTCCGTCCAGCGTTTGCCGTCCGCGCGGCGCACCACCAGGGTGGTTCGTGCGACGCCCCCCGACAAAAACCGCGGCAGAAAAAGGGCCCCCCCGGGCGCTAGCGGGGGGGG
>JAKDKI010000194.1 GCA_030453435.1 Kocuria sp. | reverse complement strand
ACCGACGCGCCGGCCCGCCGCGCGACGTGCGCTACACCCTCATCTGGGAAGAGCCCCACAACCCCCCGATCCGCTCTCTTTCCACGAAATCAGCTGCGGAACCCCAGCACAACCATCCCGTGAAGAAGCAGACTCGAGCAGGGTCTTCGGAAAGAGCGCGAGGCGTCACGCGGTGGCGGCGATCTCCGCCTTGACCCTCCTATTGGCCTTCTCCACGTCGAGGCGCGTCAGCAGCAGCAGGATGATGAAGTTCATGATGGCCGGGATCCACAGGTACATGAAGCTGATCGTCTGCAGCGCGGACTCCGGCTGCGTGTCCGCACCACCGACGTAGCCACTCCATGCGAGCAGCCATCCTGCCAGTGCCGTCCCGATTCCGCCGCCCAGCTTCACGCCGAACGAGGTACAGGAGTACATGACCCCATCGATGCGCCGGTTCTTGGTGAGGTAGGTGTACTCGGACGCCTCGGCTATCAGTGCGTTCAACGTGCCTTGCAGCGGGCTCATCCCGAGCGAGGCCAGGCCCGTGAAGAGGAGCATGAGGGGAATGCTGCCCATGTACGCCGCGACGAGAACACCGAGCCGGCCGACGACCGCGATCACATACCCGGTGATGTTCACCCGGTACATCTCACCGAACCGCTTCACGAGGAACGGGGTGAAGAGCAGACCGATGATCAACGGCGCGTTGATCGCCCACGCGAAGACTCCGAGAAGGTTCGCGTCGCCGAGGATGTACGTCATGAAGTAGATCCCCATGTTGAGCGTCGCGGTGAAGATCTGCGCCAGGAGGAACACGAGTAGGATGATGAGGTAGTACTTGTTGGCCACCACGAGCTTCGCGGCCTCCTTGAAGCTGGTCACCTCCACCTCGGCGAGCTCCGCGGGGTCATGGTGGGCGCCCGGCCGGTCCGCAAGCTCCTCGCGCGAAAGCTCGCGCACCGAGAACACCGACAGCGAGTTCACGGCTAGCCCGATCACGGCGTAGATGATGGCGATCGTGCGCCAGCCCTCGGCGCCGCCACCGAACTGTTGCACACCTGCGACGGTGAAGGTCTGGATGAGCATGCTCGTCCCGAAGGCGAACATGAAGCGGATGGAGCCCATCTGCACACGCTCGGCACCGTTCTTGGTGATGAGCGCCGTCAACGCCGAGAAGGCGATGTTGTTGGCCGTGAAGAAGACCGCGTTCAGCAGCGTGTAGGCGATGAAGAACCAGGCGTATTGCGCGGTCTGGCCGACGTTGGTCGGGATCGCGAAGGTGGCGATGAGCGTGGCGGCGCAACCGAAGTACGCCCAGAACATCCACGGACGTGCCTTGCCCATCTTCGTGTGCGTGCGGTCGATGAGGTTTCCGAAGAAGAGGTCACTGACCCCGTCGAAAAGCCGGGAGGCCATGATCAATGTGCCGATGATGCCTGGGTTCAAGCCCACGGCATCGGTGAGGTAGATCATGACGAACGCGGACAGGAACGCATACACGACGTTCCCGCCGACATCGCCCGATCCATAACCGATCTTGTTGTACCACTTGAGGTACGTCTTCTCTTGGGTGGCAGGCACGTCGTTGTGACCCTTCACTAGTTCACTGCTCGATGGTGGGAATCATGGTGATGTCGAACCGGAACGTCTCGGCATCCACGCGGTACTTTTCGAGGAGTTCAGGACCGCAGCTGTTGGACCCGATCCCGGCGTTGGCGTGGTCCAGGCACAAAACGGTGCTGCCCGCCGGTACGAGTTCATAGCTGTGGGCACGTCTCGCCAGCTCTTCCTGCGTGTAAGGGGAGGCGTTGAAGGAGAAGGTCTCGCTCCCCACGGCGGTGAGGGACAGACCGCCTCCGGCCACGATGACGTAGTCACAGTCCGCGTGGCTGCCGTTCTCCTGCGGACGCAGGTAGTCCTCGTGCAGGCGGAAGACGTCGGAGCCAAAGAGGCCGTGATGGGAAGCTCGGCGTTTGTCGACGTAGCTCTCGAACGGACCCAAGCCGCAATAGGTAACCTGCGACATCTCCTTAGGCAGGAACAGCCTGATCCCGAAGCGGGGCAGCGGCGGAAAGGCAGGGTCACGCCTCACTGAGAGGGACGCCTGCACCGCACCGGAGGTGTTCACGTGCCAGGCGGCCTCCACCTTCAGGATCGGCTGGATCGTGGGCGCCACGACCGCGAGGGGGAAGGTGAGCGTCACCGCATCCGCGCCTGGCTCGACGCTTGCGGAGTAGGCGCGTGCCGAGGCGGCGTCGTAGTGGGCGCGTCTCCACTCGGCTTTGATGTTCATGTCGTTGTCCGTCGGTGCCCGCCAGATATTGATCTGCGCGGGAGCATCGAGCAGATCCCGACCGCCGAGGGTCATGGTCTGGGGCAGCCCTGTGCGCGTGTCGAAGGCGTACCGGAACGCCTCGGACTCGACGGTGATGGAGGAGGCGTCCTCGGTGACGCGCAACCGGCCCGAGCCCGGCTCGGTGCCCTCCAGGAGAGCGACCGCCCTCTGGTTGCGTCCATCGGCGGTGGTCAGTTCGAGTTCGTCGAAGCCGAGCTCATGCCCCTCCGTGAGGAATGGCACCTCGCCCTTCAGATGAGACGTCACGAGCAGGTGGCAGGTGCCCGCCTCGGGCACGGTCGGCGTGAGCGTCACGGTTGTCTCGGACCGCGGCGGCACGCTCTCGTCGAGATCGACGCGCACAGTCTTGACCACCTCGCCGTCGCAAACGACTCCGCAGGTCAGGTAGATGTGATCGCGCAGATCGGTGAAGTCCATGTCGTTGCGCAGGGTGAGCCGGCCGGTGTGCCGGTCGAACCCGAGGACGCGGACAGGCCGGTAGACGTTCTTGAGCTCCAACAGACCCGTGTGGGGCGTGCGATCGGGGTAGACGAGACCATCCATGCAGAAGTTGCCGTCGTGGATGTCTTCGCCGTGGTCACCGCCATAGAAATAGATGTCCTTGCCGTTGTCGGCCTTGCCCTTGTAGACGGCGTGGTCGCACCATTCCCACACGAAGCCGCCGCACATGCGCTCGTCGGCCCGGATGATCTCCCAGTAGTTTTCGAGGTCACCGGGGCCGTTGCCCATGGCGTGGCTGTATTCCACGAGGATGAACGGCTTGTCCGGGTCGGAATCGAGGTACTCGTGAATCTCGTGCAGCGCGGGGTACATCCGGCTGTAGAGGTCGATGTTCGAGTAGTCGTACTTCCGCTTGCTGTTACGGTAGAAGGCGCTCTCGTAGTGCGTAAGGCGGGTGGGGTCGAACTCGGCCATCCACGCGAGCGCGGCTTCGAAAGTGCACCCGTATGCGCCCTCGTTGCCCGCCGACCACATGACGATGCTCGGGCGGTTCTTCTCACGGATGACGCAAAGTCGGGTGCGGTCGAGGGTCGCCTCGATCCACTCGGGGTTGTCCGCGATCGGCTCGTTCCAGTGTTCGACCTGATTCGCGAAGGAGGGGTCCTCCAGGAACTGAAACTGGGTGCCGTGGCTCTCGTTGTCGGCCTCGCCCATGACGAAGAATCCATATTCGTCGCACAGCTGGTAAAAGCGCGGCGCGTTTGGATAGTGAGCGCTGCGCACCGCGTTGATGTTGTGCTGCTTCATCAACCGCAGGTCGGTTTTCATGTGATCGAGGTCGATGGCCGGGCCGGTGACCGGGTCGGAGTCGTGGCGGTTGACGCCGCGCAGCTTGATCGGCTGCCCATTGACGTGGACGACGGCATTCACGACCGTGATCTCACGGATGCCGACGCGGTCGGTGACGACCTCCTGCGGTGAGGTGAGGGTGAGGGTATAGAGGTAAGGATTCTCGGCGGTCCACAGCTGCGGGTCCTCAACGCGCAGCTGGACCCGGTGGGTGTACGTGTCGTCGCCGGAGAACTCCTGCAACTCACCGCTTGCGACGCGCGTCCCATCGGCGTCGGTGAGTTCGGCGGAGGTCGGCACGGACTTGCCGCGGTAGAGCCCCCGGATCTCGACCGTGGCCCCCGTCGTGTCGATCGTCGTGGTGGTGAAGTGGTCGAAGAGGACGGAGGCCGGCCGCGAGAGCAGGTAGACGTCGCCGAAGATCCCGCTGACGCGGAACTTGTCCTGATCTTCCAGGTAGCTGCCGTCGCACCACTTGAGTACAAGGACGGCCAGGCGGTTGGTGCCCGGCTCGATGATCTCGGTGACGTCGAACTCGGCGGTGGCGTGCGAGACCTGGCTGTAGCCGACGTACTTGCCGTTGAGCCACACGTAGAAGCAGGAGTCGACGCCTTCGAAGGTGAGATGAGAGCTCGGGGCGTTTTCACTGGGCGTGTACTCGAACTCGTGGACGTACGCGCCGCACGGATTGTCCTGCGGGACGAACGGCGGATCGAGCGGGAAGGGGTAGCGGATGTTCGTGTACTGGTGGTGGTCGTAGCCCTGGTGCTGCCACGTGCTCGGCACCGGCACACGATCGAAACCGCCCGCGGGGAAGTCGCGCTCGTAGAAGTGGTCCCGAAGCTCGTGGATGCTCTCGAAGTACCGGAACGACCACTCACCGTTCAGCAGCTGCAGACGATCGGAGGAGTCACGAGCCTCCGGACCGGGGTCGAGCGGCGTGGAACTCGGGATGTAGTAGGAACGTGCCGGGAGCGTGTTCTCGTGCAGAACGGCCAAGTCCTCGTAGTACCTGGGAACGATCATCGATGGATCTCCTCTCGGCCCGCTGTTTTTCACATGTGAGTGGGTGATGAGCCAGGGTGGTCGGCAGGCTGCGCCACGATCGGAGCCGGGCGAGCGTGCCCCCACTCTTCGCGCACCTCGCCGCGTCCAAGACCGCGCCTTACTTGCAGAACGTTACCAGCAAGGCTCATCCGAATCAGGGTGTAGTCGGGGTCTG
>JAKDKI010000022.1 GCA_030453435.1 Kocuria sp. | reverse complement strand
AGCGATCATCTTTGCCATGTGTTGCGTCCCTCCTGGACGGTTGACAAACAAATCTATTCATCACGATGCCCGCGACGGACGATGGCTCGCGCGGATCCTCACCCGCGTGAAACGCACCTCACCGTGATGGATGGTTTTCACTCGAATCATGTGAGTGGGCTTCGCCCGGACCCGGGTTTAGCAGTCCACTCAGTTGAGTGCTAAGTCAATACTGGCACTCGACCGCGGAGAGTGCAAACACCTTGAGTGACGCAAACTCAGGTTTCATCCGAGGCTGAAACCTCGAACGTGTCCACCGTTCAGCGACCCGGACTCGGAGCAGCGGCAGCCTCCGTGTCTGGCGATGCGCCAGCGGCTTCTGCCGTGACATCGGTGGCGCCCGCGTCATTGACCGCGCCTTCTTGTTCTTGGGCGGCCGGTTCACCGGGCTCGACGTCGGCCGCACCGGCGCCCGGCACGGCGGGATCACCGGCCGGTGCTTCCTCAACCCCCGGCGCCGCGGGCGGCTCTGCGGGGGCCTCGGGAGCGGGGTTGGCCGGTGCCTCGGGCGCGGGCTGCGCCGGCGGGGCGGGAGCCTCCGGAGCAGCGGGTGCGCCCGGATCTTGGGGCGCGGCCGGATCCGCAGGCGCTTCGGGAGCTGCCGGGTCCTGACCGGGTACGCCACCGTCACCGGGGACGGCAGGCACTGCGGGTGACGCTGGGGCCGCAGGTGCCTCAGAGGGGCTCTCGGAGGTTTCGGAAGGACTGGGTTCCGAGGTGCTCGTGGTGATATTGCCCGAGGGCGTGGGCGTGTTCTCGACCGCGTCCTGCGCGGTGCGTGGGGCATTCACGAATGCGATGGCCCCGACCGTCAGCGCCAGGACACCCGCTCCGATGATCGCGAGAAATCCCTTGCGAGAACCGGTACGCGCCTGAGGGTTTTGACCTCGGTGGGCACCTTGACGGGTTCCGTCCTCGGGAACGTCGTCGAATTCGTCGCGGGGGTATTCACTCATAGTCCATACTTCCGGTCAGCCTGGGTTTGTCTCTACTATCCCACGTGCCCGGTGCGTTCTCCTACCCGCCGCCGTGGCAGGGCAAGGCTCATCAGCGCAGCCGCGCCCGGCGCAAACGGGAGATGAGCATGGGAGCGAACCGAGCGGCGTCGTCGCGGTCGATCAACGCGTTGAGCCGCTGGTAGTAATGGACCGGGCTCAGCCCCAGGCGCTGGCGAATCGCAGATTCCTTGGCCCCTCGATACTTCCAGTGTTCGGATTCCAGCTGCAGGATGGCCTTGTCGAGGGAATCGAGCCCGTCGTTTGATTCAGCCATGACAGCCACCATAACCGGTAATCTCGTAGCGTTATTCGTACCCGCTATTGAATGGAGACCAGTTCATGGCCGAGCCTCGTCCTCTGAACGAGATCATGAGCGATGACTGGGCGCGGGCACTCGAACCCGTGGAGCCGGCCATCCGCACGATGGGCGAATTTCTGCGCACGGAGCATGCCGCCGGCCACCGCACCTTCCCGGCGGGCGAGAACATCTTTCGGGCTTTCCAGGAGCCCATGTCCGAGGTCAAGGTATTGATTGTCGGCCAGGACCCCTACCCCACGCCGGGCCATGCCATGGGCCTGTCCTTCTCGGTGCAACCGCAGGTTCGTCCGATCCCACGCTCCCTGCAGAACATCTACAAGGAACTGCAATCAGATCTGGGGATCACTCCGCCCGAACACGGTGACTTGTCATCGTGGTCCGAACAGGGCGTCATGTTATTGAACAGGGCCTTGTCCGTCCGCGAGGGTTCGTCGGCATCGCACCGCGGCAAAGGCTGGGAGGCGATCACAGAGTGCGCAATCAAGGCGCTCGCTCAGCGAGGCACTCCCCTGGTCGGAATTCTGTGGGGTCGTGATGCCCGGGACACCAAGCCGTGGTTGGGCGGGGCACCCACGGTGGAATCCGTGCATCCTTCGCCGCTGTCCGCGTCTCGGGGGTTTTTCGGCTCGAAGCCTTTCTCCCGCACGAATGCATTGCTCGAGGAGCAAGGCGCCCAACCCGTCAACTGGACGCGCCCGGCTTAGGAGCACCTAAGCTTGGGGCATGAACAAGACCGCTGCCCGGAAACCTCGCAAACCTCAGCTCAACCTCGAGGTGGTTGAACGCAGAGAGCTGTCCCCGGGCATGGTTCGCGTGGTGTGCAGCATCCTCAATCACGAGGATTACCAGGACATTGCCCCGCCCGAAAAGTACGTCAAGCTGGTCTTTTTCTCGGACGGCACGTTGTCGGAGACACCCGCCGGCGAGTTCCCGGATTATTGGTCGGTCCGTGAAACGGCCGCTGCCGAGGACCTCCCCGTCACCCGCCACATGACACTGCGCCGGTACGACGCCGCCGCGGGCACCTTGTGGATCGACGTCGCCCTGCACGGCACCGAGGGGCACGCGGGCCCGTGGGCCGCCACCGCCAAGGCCGGCGATCACCTCGTAGCCGTGGGCCCCGGCGGCAAATGGGAACCGGATCCGAAAGCGTCCTGGACGCTACTGGCCGGCGACGAAGCGGCCATCCCCGCAGTGCTGGCCAATGTGGAGGCACTACCGGAAAACGCTCGTGGGCTTGCCATCCTCGAAGTGCAGGACCCGGCGCACCAGCACGACCTCAGCGACGTGGCCATTCCCGCGGATCTCGAAATCCGTTGGGTCTACCGATCCAGCCAGCAGCAGGGTGAACGCGCCCTCGTGTCGGCGCTCGGCCAGGCGGAATGGCCCGCCGATCTCACCGGTGTGCAGGTCTTCGTGCACGGTGAACGCGAAGCCATGAAGGAAGCTCGCAAGGAACTCTTCGACCGGCGGAACCTGGAACGCTCCCAGGTGTCCCTGTCCGGCTACTGGGCTGCGGGCCGCAACGAGGATCTCTTCCAGGCGGAGAAGAAACTACCCGTGGGCAAGATCCTCTAGTCCCCGGACCTCTTGTCCCCGGCACCCGGCGGGTTCAGTCTCCGGGTGCCTCAGCGGCGACGGTTACGGCGCAGCGAGAAGATCTTCATGCGCTCCACGAACGGGCGCATCAGATAGTGCCCGAGCACCACGCCGGAAGCCATCATCACGATCGATGCCATGGCGTTGATCAGGCCCGTGAAGCCTTGTCCCGTGGTCTCGGCCTCCACCGTGATCGCATACATCCCTCGGAAAATGGACAGCCCCGGCAGCAGATAGGTCATGGCCGGAATCGCCAAGATTGTCTGCGGGATACGTGAACGCGCCGCTAACAACGCCGCCACGCAACCCGTGGTGGTGGCTCCGAGCGCGGTATCCAACCGAGCGCCCAAACCGTAGTCACCACCGATGTGGAACACCAACAACCCCGCCAGCGCGGCCACTACAGCCGGGAACAAATGTCGAGGCTTGGCCTGCATGGTCACTGCGACCAGCACGGTCGAGATCAGCATGAAGACCGTGTTGGTCAGGGCGTCGGGTGGCGTGAACGATGACTGGGACACGTCGATGGGCGGAACCCCCAGATACCCCGCCAATGCGATACCCAGGGCGATCCCGGCGATGATCCCCAAGAACGCGAATGACGTGGACATGAGGCGACCCATGGCCGTCACGGGGAAACCGTTGATGGCATCCTGCATGGTGGACACCATGCGCGTGGTGGGCAACAACATGATGATGCCGCCCGCGATAACTTTGGGCGGTGACAGGTCCACGCCCAGCGAAGAAATCCCCATGGCCGCGAGCGTCACAATCAGGGCATTGGCGGCCAACGCGAAGAATTCGGGAATACGCCAAGCACCGAGTTTGGAGGACACGATCTGGACGAGCACGGAGGACACCGAAGCCACCAGGGCCCCGGCCGCGCCGCCGCCGATTGCCGTGGTGATGGTCGCCGCGGCGAACACGGTGGCCAGCCACACGGCCCACTTGGGATACGGCTTAGGCTGCGCGTTGATCTCGGAGAGCTCCCGTTCGGCCTCCTTCAACGGCATGGTTCCCTCGATGATGCGAGTCACCAGTTGATGGGAGTTCGCCAATCCGGCGTAGTTGTCAGTCCATGAACGAACCACGCGCATCACCGTGTGACTGTACGTGTTCGGGTCATCCAACACGTCCTGACTCGTGCGTGATTTGGTGACCTGGCCCGTGCCATCTTTGTTGTGGCCGGCAGCCGTCAATTTGCCGGTTTCGGTGATTTCGGCGACGTAGTTGATGGTCACCGATTGGTTGGTGATGTCGACCTCGAGGTTTTCCACCCCGTACGTGGCACACACCGCGATAATCGCGTTCTCCACGTCCAGCGCGTCCGCGCCGTAGTGGAACATGGTCTCCGCCAGCCGGAGCGCGAAATTGAGGGTCCGGCGGGCCTGACGATCGTTGCTGTCCCCGAAGCGCCGGAGGTTGTGGAACGGAGTGGCCGTCAGGCGATCAACCACGCGCATGGGCGCGGTGGGAGCAGCGTCGCCCCGGATCATGGACTTGAGCTTGTCCTTGGACGATCGCGCTACACGCGTGCGTGTGGAGGGATAAACACCACGGGGCACCTGTGTGGTGGCCGGAGCCGGTTCGTGGGGAACAGCCGAAGTCTCAGGTCGCTCGACCGCCATGGTCTGCGCGGTTCCGCGACGAGAGATCTGGGTGACCGGCCGGGTCGCGACAGCACCCTGAGGACGCGGAGTGACCCCCGCCTTGTCCGCCTCGATCTGCCCGGGGGTGAGAACCGGCAACGCACCCACCTGCGAGGACACGCCCCCCTCGAGGCCGGGTTCCGATCGCCCCGGAACGATCGCTTGCATCTGGGTTGCGAGTTCAGCGCGGGCCTGTGCGCGGGCGGCCTGTGATTCCGTGGGCCTGACCGCAGCCGAGGGGAAACCGTACATGGTGACCGGGCGGGCCGCATCCGACAGCGATGTATCGCCACCCGGACCGAACGGCTCACCGCCCAGATCGTCATGCCAGGGCTCCGCCCCGGATGAGGGATACCCGTGATGGGCAAGTTCCCGAAGCTGTTCGGTCACGCTCAATGCCGTTGAACCTCCCTGACCCCGCAGGTACTGCTAGTGGTGAAAACGGTGTACAGACGAGTTCCTACGCCGTTGTACGTTCGTGCGATTCGATCAGTAGAAAGGCTGCCCGGTGCGCCGGACCCACAGCTGGCGCTGCACTTTTTCGCCGATATTGGCCCACACCGCGTACTTGGCCTTGTTCAACGGCTGGTCCCACACACCCACGTAGTCCACGACCGTCTTGGTGAAACTGGTCTTGAACAGCCCCAGTCCGTAGTAGTGGTGCTCTTTGTTCTTGAGCTGATCGCTGGGAGGGGTGCCGCAGAAATCGTACTGCTCGATCTCGAACTCGTTCTTGAGGTCGAGGATCGCGTGCCACTGCAACAGATGAGAATCCCCATACTGCTTGCGGCGTGGCTTGGAACCGCCGTCCTTGTACGTGCCCTTGGAACCGTAGGCAATCACATACGCGCCCACGGAAGGCTGGCCGTCCTCGTAGGTGAAGTACAGCCGCCCTTGGCCGCGCTCCGCGAAATTGGTCCAGAATTCGCGGTAGTACTCGTAGGAACGCAGGGTGACCTTTGCATGGCCCTGGCCCACGGTGTCCATGAGCGCGTACATGGCGCGCATATTGTCCTCCGTGAGTTCAACGCGCTCCACTTCACAGCCCTCACGGGTGGCACGCCGCACGGCATTGCGTCCGCGTGAGTGCAGTGATTTCAGCAACGCCTTCTCGTCCGGGGTGGTGTCCAGGACGGCGGTTGAGTCGTTGGGCTGGATCTCGAACGACTTCACCAGGCCGCAGCGGGCCAGCAGACCACCTGCGTAGTCGGAGGCGAGGATCTCGGGTTCGTACTTGATGGCAAATACGCCCTTGGCTGCGCCCGCCACGAATTTCTTGTTGGCCGCCACGATCCCGGGCATGTCGTCAATGGACTCGATGTCCGGTCCTTTGATCATGTACCAGATCTTGCCGAGACCGGGGACCCCCTTCTCGAGTGCCAGGTTGTAGCTGGGCTGCGAGCCGTCCGTGGCTTCATACACCACGTACCGCGGGGTCCAACCGTGATCTTTCTTGACCTCCGCGAAGGCCTCGGACTGCAGCAGGTTTCCGCCCGTCGGATTGGCCGTGACGTGGGAATCCCACGCGCGAATCTCTTCGTCCGTGGCAAAGCGTGCGGTAAATTCTCGCAAAGCTCTCTCGATCCTGATTCGGTGCCGGTAGCTCGGTGGACCTGAGGCGACGCCGCTGGCAGCGACGTCGCCTCAGATGAAATCTCCGACCTACATTCTAGGTCAGTTCCCGATCTTACTTGTCAGCCGGGTCCACGTGGCCGTCGGTCTCGCCCGCGCTGGAGTTCGTGTGCTGGGCACTCGGTTCGGTGCCCGGTTGACCCTCGGCGCGTTTGGTGTCGCCCACATTGCCGGCCCGGCGGTCGTCCTGCTGTGAGGCGGCCCCTGCAAGTTCGTGCTCAGCAAGCCGGGGTGCGGTGCCTCGCCGGGGCTCCGGCGTTTCTTCCGAGCCGAGCGCGGAAGAACCTTGTGCGACGGTTGCCAGTGCCGGTTCGCGCTTCTCCGTAGTTTCGCCCTCGTGGGTGAACTCGGTGCGATCGTTGTACACGTACTTACCGGGGTGGCCGGGAGTGAAGCTATCGGCGCTGGCGTACTCCCAATCTTCGCCCCAGCCACCCTCGACGCCTTCGAAGAGCTCGCCGCGCTCCAGCCAGCGGTACAGCGATTCGTAGGAAACGCTTTCGGTGGCGGTGATCCGGCGGCGCAGCATCTGGCGCGTCATCTGTTCGGGGCTTTCACAGCCCATGGTGGCGATGATCTGCCCGGCCTCTTCCACCGTCAGACGGTGGTAGCGCTCCACACGATCACCCTTGGAGTCGATGTCCAGGGCCCGGTACAGCTTGGGGTCCTGAGTGGCCACGCCCACGGGGCAAGTATTGGTGTGGCACTTCTGTGCCTGGATGCAGCCCACGGCCATCATCATGGCGCGGGCGCTCATGCAGAAGTCCGCACCCTGGATGATGTGGCGGACAATGTCGTGACCCGAGATGATCTTGCCGGCCGCGCCGATCTTGATGCGGTCGCGCAGCCCGGTGCCCACCAGAGCGTTGTGCAACAGAATGATGCCCTCGACCAAGGGCGTGCCCACGTGGTCCTGGTATTCCAGGGGCGCAGCGCCGGTGCCGCCCTCAGAACCGTCCACGATGATGAAATCCGGTGTGATTTCTTCCTCGATCATGGCCTTGCAGATGGCCAGCACCTCAACGCGCGAACCGATGCACAGCTTGAAACCGATGGGCTTGCCATTGGAGAGTTCGCGCAGCTTACCGATGAAGCGCACCAGCTCGCGAGGCGTGGTGAAGGCGGAGTGGCTAGCGGGGGAAATGCAGGTCTCCCCCACCGGAACGCCTCGAGCTTCGGCAATCTCTTCCGTGACCTTGTTGCCGGGGAGCACACCGCCCAGCCCAGGCTTGGCGCCCTGGGACAACTTCACGGTGATGGCTTTGACCTGCTCCAGGTTGGACTTCTCACGGAACTTCTCCGGGTCGAAGTTGCCGTCCTGGTCACGGGTTCCGAAGTACCCGGAGCCGAACTCCCACATGAGGTCCGCGTGGTAGGCGCGGTGGTACTTGGTCAGCCCGCCCTCGCCGGTGTCATGAGCGAACCCGCCCTGCGCTGCGCCCTTGTTCATGGCCAGCACCGCGTTCTTGGACAGCGAGCCGAAGCTCATGGCGGAAATGTTCAGCAGCGAAGCGTCATAGGGCTGGTTGCAGTCCGGGCCGCCCAGCCGTACACGGTGCCCCAGATCCGGAACCGTCTTGGGGGCGATCGACTGGATGAAGTACTCGTAGCCGGGCTCGTTGACGTTGAGTTCGGTGCCGAAGGCCTTGTCACCCTTGAAGCCCTTGGCACGTGAATAAATCAAAGAACGCTGATCACGGTTGAACGGCTTGCCGTCCCAGTTGCGTTCAATGAAGTACTGCTGGATCTCCGGACGGATCTCCTCCAGGAAATACCGCGCGTGACCGAGCACCGGGAAGTTCCGGAGGATCGAGTGCCGGGTTTGTACGGCGTCTCGGATGCCGAGCAGTAGCAGCAGAATAAAGATGACAGCGGGGATCCACCATCCCCAGGGACCGAGTATCGCGGCCGTGACCGTGGCGATTACAGCCCCAATCAGGGCAGCCAAAATGAGAATTCGCACCATCTAATCACCGTACTCCCGAATCGGTGATGGCGGGTGACATTACCGCCTGTATGACATATCGGACACCACACAGCGTGGTGCCCGATATGTCACTTTTCAGGCGGCTAGGTGAATGAAATCTCTATTCCGCATCATGATCGGTCTCGATGATGGACACCAAGTGATCGAGTGCCTCGTCGGCGCCGTCGCCGTCCGCGGCCAGAATGACCTTGTCTCCGTGGGCCGCCCCCAGCGACATGAGCGACAGCACGGACGCGGCGTCCATTCCTTCTTCGGCGTCTTCGCCGTCAGCACGGATGGTGATTTCCAGGTTTTCGTACTCACCGGCGGCCTCCGCGAAAATCGCTGCCGGTCGTGCGTGCAGCCCCACTCGCGAGGCCACGGTTGCGGTGCGTTCTGCCATTGCAACTCCTCATTGTTGGCGTTCATCCGAGTCAGTGCCCGGACACGACGTATCTCCATTGTGTTCCGTGTCACCCGGGATGTCCCCAGGCGCACCGAGTGTTTCGCTCAGAGTCCCAGCTGTTCCAACACGGGCAGCTGGGCTCGGACTGATTCCCTGGCCTCCTGGGCACCGGTCGCGTGCAGCGCGGTCTGCGCCACGGTGCGAGCCTGCCCCGGGTCGGTCCGGGACAGCACAGCGGCCACCGCCGCCAGCGAGCGCGGGCTCATGGACAGGGTGTCCACCCCCAGACCCACCAGGACCACGGCCAAGGCCGGATCCGCGGCGGCTTCACCGCACACACCCACGTTCTTGTGCTCTCCAGATGCCGACGACGCCGCTTGCGCACCGGCCGCCGTGCGTTCGATCATCCGCAACACGGCCGGTTGCCACGGCGAGTTGAGCTCAGCGAGGGAACCGAGCATGCGGTCAGCGGCCATCGTGTACTGGGTGAGGTCGTTGGTCCCCAGGGACACGAAGTCCACACGGTCCAGAATCTGCTCCGCGGTGATCGCCGCGGCCGGGGTCTCAACCATCACACCGGACACCTCGAGTCCCGCCGCGTGGACGAGACCGGCGAAATGCCCTGCTTCCCCGGCCGTGGAAATCATGGGCGCCATGACCCACACGTTCGCCTCGGTCTGATCCGCGGCCGCGGCTATTGCTTGCAGCTGGCGTTCCAGGACACCCGGGGTGGTCCAGTCGGTGCGGTAGCCGCGCACACCCAATGCGGGATTGGGTTCGGTGGTGTCCGTGAGGAACGGCAGGGGCTTGTCCGCCCCAGCGTCCAAGGTGCGCACCACGATCTTGGCGGAGCCGAATGCTTTGAAGATCTCGACGTACGCCTCCGTCTGTTCCTCGACCGTGGGTTCGGTGTCCCGACCCAGGAAGCAGAACTCCGTGCGCAACAACCCCACGCCCTGGGCGCCCGCCGCGGCAGCCGCTTGGGCGTCGTCGGCGGTGCCCACGTTGGCGAGCAATGCGACCTCGGTGCCGTCTGCGAGCGCGCCGTGGCCGTTGAAGGTCGCCAGCTGTTCCGAGGCCTTGTGCCAGGCGGTGACCGCCAGCTCCTGTTCCTCGCCCGGGTGGGTGACGATCGAACCTGCGGACCCGTCGACGAACACCCGGGTCCCGGACTCCACGTCGGTCACGCCAGTGGCGGCAACAACCGCGGGCAGACCCAGATTTCGGGCCAGGATCGCCGTGTGGGATTGCGGTCCACCGGATGAGGTCACCAGCGCCACCACGGCCTCCGGGTCGAGCACCGCGGTGTCCGCGGGCGCCAAGTCCTCGGCGGCCAGCACGAACGGTTCGGTGCGCTGGGGCACTCCGGGTGCAGGCATGCCGCGTAGTTCGGCAACGATGCGAGCTCGCACGTCCTCGATGTCCGCCGCGCGTTCGGCCATGTAACCGCCCATCGCGCGCATCTGGTCGGCGTAGCCGGTGGCCGCGTCCCACAGGGCACGTTCGGGGCTCACTGACTGGTTGCGCACCAGCTTGGCGGCATTCTTGATGAGCGCCTTGTCCCCCGCCATGAGGGAGGTCGCCTTGAGCACCTCGGCCGCGGCCTCGGAGCGGGCCCGTTCAGCGCGTTCCTTCAGCTCAGCTTTGACGGCCTTGGCCGCTTGGTTCAGGCGTTCGACGGCGGCCTCGGCATCTTCCACGAGCGGGTCCCCCTCCGGGGGTGCCTCCACGGGCGGTGCCATCGGGATCAGCGGCGCGATCACGCGACCGGGGCTGACACCCACGCCTGTGTAACGCATCTGCAAGGAATTGGTTTCTGACTGAGTATTTTCCATGTCGTTCACACCCTTAGGCGTTGACGGGAGCGGGTTCGGCAACGGTGGCCTCGGCGGCGCGTTTGCGTCCGCCACCGATGTGCTTGAGCGCCACCACGGTCACTGCGGTGATCACCGTGCCGGCCAGGACGGACACGATGAATCCGAGCAAGCCGCCAATGACGGGTGCGATCCAGATGCCACCGTGGGGCGCGGCCGAGGTAACACCGAAGGCCATGGTCATGGCACCGGTCACCACGCCGCCGAGCATGGAGGCGGGCAACACGCGCAACGGGTCGGCCGCGGCGAAGGGGATGGCACCTTCGGAGATGAAGGACGCCCCGAGCAGCCAGGAGGCCTTACCGTTCTCACGTTCCTGTGCCGTGAAGTACTTGCGACCCAGAACCGTGGAGGCCAGGGCCATACCCAGCGGGGGAACCATGCCCGCCGCGATGACTGCAGCCATGATTTCTTGCGGTGCGGTGTTGGCAACGGTTGCTGCGCCCAGACCGGCTGCGGCAAAGGAATACGCCACCTTGTTGATGGGACCACCCAGGTCCGCACACATCATCAGGCCGAGCACAGCGCCCAGGGCAATGGCGGAGGCGCCACTCATCCCGGTCAACAGTCCGGTGAGCCACTCCATGAACAATGCGATGGGGCCACCGATCAAGAAGAACATGAGGCCACCGGCGAACAGCGTGGCCAGCAGCGGAATAATCACCACGGGCATGAGCGACCCGAGCCAGCGGGGAAGCCTCGGAAGAGTGAGCCAGTAGGCGCACAGACCCGCAAGCAAACCGCCCACGATGCCGCCCAAGAAGCCGGCTCCCATGAAGTTGGCCACCAGGCCCACGGTGAAACCGGGGGCGATACCCGGCCGGTCGGCCAAGCCGTACGCGATGTAGGCGGCAAGTGCCGGGACCAGAAGACTCATCGAGAGGCTACCGATCTTGAACAGTACGGCCGCAATGTAGGCACCCAAGGACACGTCACCCAGGTTGCCCAGGGTCGCCGTCGCGAGAATCTCATCTGCCGTGATGGGAAGCGCCTCCGCATCCCCGATCATGAACGCGATGGCCATGAGCAGACCACCGGCGGCCACGAACGGAATCATGTAGCTGACACCGGTCATCACGGCCTTGCGGATGCGGGTGCCCCAGCCTTCGGCGGCGTCGGAGGTCTGGCTCGCATCTGCGGGGTCACCGCTCACGCGCTTGGCGTCCGGATTGTCCGCAGCAGCCAGGGCCTCGTCGATCATTTCGCGGGGCTCGTCGATACCGCGCTTCACCGCGGACGCAATGTACGGCAGCCCGGCAAAGCGAGAGCGCTCCCGCACGTCCACGTCCGTGGCGAAAATGACGGCTTCCGCATTGCGAATCACCGAAGGATCCAGGCGGGTGGCACCGGATGAACCTTGGGTTTCGACCTGCAGGTCCACGCCCATCTCATCCGCGGTGTTCTTGAGCGAATCCGCGGCCATGTAGGTATGAGCGATACCCGTGGGGCATGCGGTCACGGCCACGAGTTTGCGAACACCGCCCTCACCTACTCCCTGGGAGACGGTGTCCTGTGAGGCGTTGCCCCGTGAATCGTTGCCCTGCGCCACGGCATTGGGGCCGGCCACCGCAGCGGCTGCTGTGGTGGAACCCGCCGCTGCGCCAGTGGCCGCGGTTCCGGTTGAATCAGAGGATGCAGCCGTCTGTTCCGCGCTGCCTGAAGGTGCGGCGGCGCCGTCGGCGGTGGGTGCGGCGTCGGCGGGCGTACCCAGACCCAGTGCGTCGTCCACGAGCTCGACCACGCGTTCCGAGGTCTCTGCTTCGCGCAGCGAAGCCACGAAGGGCTTCTTCATGAGCGAGCGCGCAAGTTTCGACAGCAGCTTGAGGTGTGCCTGGTCCGCTCCCGCCGGCGCGGCAATGAAGAAAAGAATGTCCGCGGGGCCGTCCTTCGCGCCGAAGTCGACCGGCGGGTGCAACCGCGCCATGACCAACGTGGCCTCGGTAACGGCCTCCGAACGGCAGTGCGGAATGCCGATGCCACCCGGAATACCGGTGGCGTTCTTGGATTCGCGAGCCAGAGCGTCCGCTGCCAGGGCGTCCGCGTTCTCCGCCCGGCCTTCGCGGTGAACGGTGTTCGCGAGTTCGCGAATCACTTCTTCGGTGGTGCTGCCCAGATTCTGGTCCAGCAGGACCAACCTGGGATTGATGAGGTCCGACATGAGAGCTCCTAGTGGTGTACGCGATGTGCGCAGGTGGGCCGGCCCGGCCCGGGGGCCAGCTACAAGGCCGTCACGGTCACGGCTTGCGGTGTGGTGTTGTCGATCGAGGGCATTTGGGTGCCGGGCAGAGCAGCCGCGGCGGATCCGTGGGCCACGGCTTGACGCAGACAGCTATCCGGCGACTCGCCACGGACATGGGCGATCAGATATCCGGTCAGTGCACTGTCCCCCGCGCCCACTGTGGATTTCACGGTCACGGGTGCATGCACTGCATGCCACGCGCCGTCCGGGGACACCAGGACGGCACCGTGGCCGCCGAGGGTGCACAGCACGGCCCCCACGCCACGTTCCATCAGGGAACGGGCCGCCGACGCCGCCGCGGCCGGGTCCGATTCGAGGGTCTCGCCGTCACTGCGGCCCAGTAATTCGGCAAGTTCCTCGCCGTTGGGCTTGATGAGGTCCGGCTGGGATTCAACGGTTTCCGATACGGCCTCGGCCAGCGGCTGACCCGAGGTGTCCACGGCAATGCGCGGTGCCGCACTCCCCAGGGCCGCGCGCACGCGGTTGGTGATGTGGGCGTAGATATTAGGGGCGGGTCCGGGAGGCACAGACCCCGCCAGCACCAGCCACTGCGCTCCGGCTCCGCGAGCAATCAGCTGGTCGATGATTCGGTCCACCGTGTTGGAGTCCAGTTCAGGACCGGGCTCGTTGATCTTGGTGGTGGTGCCATCCGGTTCCGTCACGGTGATGTTGGAACGCAGCGGGGCTCCCACGGAGACGGCGTTGTAGCGAACCCCCGCCGCGTCCAGTCCTTCGAGCAGCGGATCATGACTGTCACCGGGGACCACGGCCAGGGTGTGTTCCCCGCTGAGCTGCAGTGCTCGCGAGATGTTCACCCCTTTACCTCCGGGATCCTGCCGAGTCCGGTCGGCGCGCTGCACCTGGCCGCGCTGCAAGGGTCCCGCGAGTTCCACGGTGCGGTCGACGGACGGGTTGAGCGTCACGGTGATGATCACGCGACAATCACCTCCACGTTTGCTTCCTCGAGCGCGCGGGAGAGTTCTGCTCCGGGCGCCCGATCAGTGATGAGAGTGTCGATTTCGGGCAGGGAGCAGAACTTCATGAGCGTTTCCCGGTCCTGCTTGCTGTGATCGCAGATCGCTACCACTCTGCGAGCGCCCCGGACAATGGCCGTTTTCACGACTGCTTCAATGGGATCCGGGGTGGAGAGTCCGAACTGAGCGTGGATGCCGTTACACCCCACGAACGCGATGTCCGGGCGGAGTTGCTCGTAGTGCTGACTTGCTCGCGCGCCGGTGGCGGCCCACGTGAGCTTGCGGATCCGCCCACCGACCAGTTCCAGGCCGATGCCCTCCGTGTCCGCGAGCTTGGCCGCAATATGCAGCGCGTGGGTGATGATGAGTCGCTCCTGGCCGTCCTGCAAGCCGTTGTCACGGCGCAGCAAGAGGTCGGCCAGCATTTCCACGGTCGAGCCCGCATCCAGGACCACCGCGCCCGCACCCGAATCGTCCAAGACGTCGAGCGCGGCCGCGGCGATCCGCCGTTTCTCGGTGGCGTTGATCCGCTGCCGAGAATCGATCCCCTGCTCCCCACTGGTGGATTGGTCCGCGGATACGGCACCACCGTGAACGCGTCGCAGCTTCCCCGATTTTTCCAGCACCGCAAGATCGCGGCGCACGGTTTCCATGGTCACGGAGAATCGCTTGGTCAACTCGGCGCCGTTCACACGGCGGGACTGTGCCACGAGTCGGGCGATCTCTTCTTGACGTT
>JAKDKI010000021.1 GCA_030453435.1 Kocuria sp. | reverse complement strand
CGCGTTCGGCCAACAGGGACGAGGCCAAGGCACCGATGTCCCCGCCCGGCAACACCGACAGGTCCGGGTTGCCGCCGGCCAGCGACACAACGGACGGGTCCATGGCGGTTTCGAAGACGGCGCGGACCGGCGAAGGGCGAAACTCCGCCGCGCGTGATGCGAACTCCATTACTTCGCCCCCTCGCCGTATTGCGCGCCGGAGATGCCGTACGCGGGGCCGTCGGCAGCTGCGTCGGGGCCCAGGCTGATGAGCGTGATCAAGTCATAGACCACGTGAGCTGCGGCAATGCCGGTGATCTCGGCGTGATCGTAAGCGGGGGCGACCTCCACGACGTCGCACGCAACCACATCGAGTCCACGCAAGCCACGCAGGATCTCGAGGACCTCGCGGCTGGTCATGCCACCGGCCTCGGGCGTGCCCGTTCCGGGTGCGTGGGCGGGATCCAGGACGTCGATGTCCAGGGAGATGTAGAGCGGGCGGTCGCCCACGCGCTCGCGCAATGTCTGGACAACGGCATCCACACCGGAGCGCATGACATCCGCGGAGGAGACGATCTCAAACCCGAAGGAGGAATCGTCCTCCAAGTCCTGAGTGCCGTAGAGCGGGCCGCGGGTACCCACGTGCATCACGGCGTCCGTATCGATGATGCCCTCTTCGAAGGCCCGGCGGAACGGCGTGCCGTGCGTGAACTCCGCGCCGAAGTAGGTGTCCCACGTATCCAAGTGAGCGTCAAAGTGCAGCAGCGCAATCTTGCCGTGCCGAGAATGAGCGGCGCGCATCAGGGGCAGGGCAATGGTGTGATCGCCACCGATGGCCACGATCTTGGTGTCAGAACCCATCAACTCCAGCGCACCGGTCTCGATGGCCGTGATGGCGTCCTTGATGTCGAACGGGTTACCCACCAGATCACCGGCATCCGCGACCTGCAGGTGGGCGAACGGTGAGTGATTCTGAGCGGGGTTGTAGGGCCGCAGCAGCCGCGAGGATTCGCGCACATGATTGGGGCCGAAGCGAGCACCGGAGCGGTACGACACTCCGGAGTCGAACGGGATTCCCACCACAGCAATGTCCGTGTGTTCGACCTGATCCGTACGCGGTAAGCGGGCGAACGTGGCGGGTCCGACCCACCGCGGGGTGAGGGCCGCATTGACCGGCCCCACGCGTTCTTGCCCGTCAGCCGTGGTTTCCACAATGCGTTCCGGTTCCACGGTTCTCCCTTCTTCCCGAGGATCGCTCGGGACACCACACGCTCCGCGGGCAACCAGGATGTGATCGGCCCAACGTCGCTGCAGTGATATTTTTCTGTGACCTGGTGCATAAACCCTATGCCCTGTACCGGTTCCGCGAGATCAACCCGTCTCGCACCAGCGGCCCCCCGTCATGTCTCGAGGAGTATCCCTTCATGAATGTGCTTGTCATTGTGCTGTACCTGGTGGCCATGGTGGCCATCGGGCTGTGGGCGGCACGCCGCGCCAAGACGGCAACGGATTACCGTGTGGCAGGCCGGCGGCTCGGTCCCGGTCTCTACACCTCCACCATGGCCGCCGTCGTTCTGGGTGGCGCGTCCACCGTGGGAGGCGTGGGCCTGGGTTACCAGTACGGCATCTCGGGCATGTGGCTCGTGGTCGCCATCGCGACCGGCCTGGCCGCGCTGAGTCTCTTCTTCGCCGGACGCATCCAGTCGCTCAAGGTCTTCACGGTCTCGCAGATGCTGCAGTTGCGCTATGGCGACCGGGGCGGGGCCAGCGCGTCCTCGTTCGTGATGCTCGCGTACACGCTCATGATCTCGGTGACTTCCACCGCGGCCTACGCGTCGATTTTCTCCGTGCTGTTCCCGATTTCCCGTCCGTGGGCCATCCTGCTGGGCGGTGCAGTGGTGATCGGCTACTCCGTGTTGGGCGGAATGTGGTCCATCACCCTGACGGACTTGATGCAGTTCGTGTTCATGACCATCGGCATGTTCCTGATCCTGCTGCCGTTCTCGCTCTCCGCCGCCGGCGGCATCAACGGACTGACCGAACGCCTGGACACCACCTACTTCCATTGGGGCTCCATGGGCTTCCAAGCGATCATCACGCAATTCGTGGTCTACGGCTTTGGCATGCTGATCGGTCAGGACATCTGGCAGCGTGTGTTCACCGCCCGCTCCCCGCAGGTCGCCCGCTGGTCCGGCCTGGGCGCCGCCGTGTACGTTGCGCTGTACGGTGTGGCCGGTGCGCTCATCGGCACCGCCGCGGCGGCCGTGCTCCCCAACCTCTCCGTACCGGAAGAGGCGTTCGCCGCCATGGCCCAGATGCGCGTTCCCGCCGGCCTGGGTGGCGTGGTGCTCGCCGCCGGTGTTGCGGCCATGATGTCCACGGCCTCGGGCGCAATGATCGCCGCATCCACGGTCGCGCGCGTTGACGTGATCCCCACCCTCAAGGGCCTGTTCGGGGCTTCCCACGACGACGTCGCTCGCGCCCGCTCCGAGGACGCCTCCGTCTTCAAGGATCGCGTCTACGTGGTGGTCGTGGGACTGGTGGTCACGTTCATCTCCATGCTCGTCCCCTCCACCGTGGTGGCCCTGACCATTGCGTACAACGTGCTGGTCGGTGGCCTGTTGGTCGCCATCCTGGGCGGTCTGGTTTGGAAGCGCGGAACCGCGATGGGCGCCGCAGTCTCCATGGCCGTGGGCTCGCTGGTCACCCTGGTGTCGATGGCGGTGTTCGGCGTACTCGCCAACGTCCCCATCTACCTGGGCCTGCTGTCCTCGGTCCTCGTCTACGTGGTGGTGTCGCTTCTGACCAAGCGCACCTCGTCCGAAATCTCTACTGAGTGGTCCCAGCGGATCAAGGAGGCCAAGTCGTGAGCGAAAACTTAGACAACCAGGCGACGTCGTACCCCGAGCGCACCGTGGCCCGCGCGGTCCTGGAAACCCTGCGCGGCTACGGGATCGACACGGTGTTCGGCATTCCGGGCACGCACTCGCTCGAGTTCTACCGGCCGCTGCGCGCGCTGGGGATCCGGGCGATCACCACGCGGCACGAGCAGGGCGCGTCCTACGGCGCGGACGGCTGGTCGCAGGTAAGCGGGCTGCCGGGCGTGGTCATCACGACCTCCGGGCCGGGGCTGCTGAATTCGCTCTCCGGTGCGGCCACCGCCTACGCCGAATCCCGACCCATGATCCTGCTGTCCCCGGGACGCCCGGTGGGGCAGGATTTCCGGGACATCGGGTCGCTGCACGAGACCAAGAACCCTTCCGCGGCCGTCAACGCCATCGTGGGTCAGTCCCGCCGCGTGACCTCCGGGGCCGAGGCCGTGATCATGATTCACGACGCCATGCGCGATTTTGCTCATTCCCGTCCACGGCCCATTCACATCGAGATTCCGCTGGACATCCTCGAGGGCCCATCGGACGTGCCTGCCTCCGCAACGGCCCCGCGTCCACTGGGCGCGCCGCAACCCGCACCGGCGTCCGACGTCGATGCGGCAGCAACCGCGCTCGCCGCAGCTTCCCGACCGGTCATCCTGGCCGGCGGTGGCTCGTTGGCTGCTGGCCCTCAGTTGTTGGAGCTGGCGGAGTTGCTGGAAGCTCCCGTCATCACCACGACCAACGGCAAGGGCGCGATTCCGGAGAAGCACCGATTGTCCTTGGGCGCGGACCTGCGGCTGAGCACCGCGCATTCGTTCCTGCGCACTGCGGATGCTCTTTTGGTCATCGGCTCAAAGGTGGGCGAGGCCGAATTGTGGGGCGGCGACATCGCGCCCCAGGGGCCGATCATTCGCGTGGACATCATGCGCGATCAGATGCTGTGCAACCTCACCCCGGATATCGAGGTTCCGGGCAACTCGGCGGCCGTGGTGCCGCAGTTGCTGGGGGCCTTGCGTGCGGACGGGGGGAGCGGCGTCGGCGATCGGGAAGCCCGTGACCTGCGCGAGGTATTCGACGCCATGGACAACGAGGGGCGCCAGTGGGCTCCCGACCTGGCCGCGCTCAACGAAACCATCATGGAAGTGGTCCCGGACAACACGATCATGGCCGGTGACTCCTCGCAGGTGACGTACATGGGCTCCACCACGTTCTTCCGCGCACCCACCCCGCACTCGCTGCTGTACATGGGTACGTACGCGACGCTTGGCTACGGCCTGCCCGCCGCGATCGGCGCCAAATTGGCCGCCCCGGATCGCCCGGTGGTGTGTCTACTGGGCGACGGTGCCCTGATGTTCAGCATCCAAGAGCTGATGACCGCGGTGGAACTCGAACTGGACCTGCCGATTATCTGCGTGGACAACGGCGGCTACGGCGAGATTCGCCAAGGCATGGTGGACCGTGACATCGACCCGCTGGCCGTGGACCTCAAACAGCCGGACTGGGTTCAGCTCGCGGAATCCTTCGGTGCCACCGGACTGCCCGCGACCATGGACAGCCTGGCTTCCACCGTGGAACAAGCGCTGAGCATCTCCGGGCCGAGCCTGGTGCACCTCCGGATCTGAGGCTGGGCCCGGGGTTCCAAGGTACGAGGTCGCAGTCTGATCGACGTTAGGACCGCGCGCCGGTCGCTCCGGCTACCCCGGCAGCAGTCTGATCGACGATTCGACCCGGCCGCTACGGCCGTCTGCATACTGATCGACGGTAACGCCCGGAAATCCGGAAATCCGGGTCGGAAAGTCGATCAGATTACGGGACCGAGAGAGCGGGTCGTAACGTCGATCAGTGCGTATTCGCCACCATCCGGTGATGTAGCCCCTCGGAATGCAGAGCACAACGGACGCCACCCCCACCCGTGCGATTTCAGCTGACGGGCTTCCTCTCCTAGCACGGTGCAGAATTCACCAGAATCGCCAACAACATTGGTGACACCTGGAACGTTTGCCTTCATAAATGGTAAAACAGCAGACAACCGGTGGTTTGTCGGCCATGGTTAATCCATGAACCGACCGTTCACATCCATTCTTGAGAAGCTCCTCAATTTCCGTGGCGGCCAACCTGAGACATTTCTGGTCTTCCAACAGCACCCTGAATCCTCAGACGCCCCGCTTGTCGCCGTGACCCGCACCGAATTCGATGCCCGCGCCATTGAAAAGGATCAGCTGGCCGTTCGCCCCACCTACCGAGTGATGTGGGAACGCTTCACCGTTCCTGACGCGCCGGCCGTGGGTGACGGCGATCAGCTCTTCATCGTGTTCGAAGGCAGACGCAGCCGTCATTCCCACGTTTCAGCGGACCGCAATCCAGCTCCCCTGGGAGTTTTTGCCACCGAGCAAGCAGCGCGGGAGGTCAAGGGCGCCAAATACCTCCGTACCGTGACCGTTGGTTGGCAGGATCTCAGTGTGTGGGACCACCTGGATTGATCATGTAAATCGCAGGAACCCCTGCTATTCATGAAGCATGTCCACGGACGCTGAGCACTTCGACATCCTCATCATCGGCGCAGGTCTGAGCGGCATTGGTGCTGCGTGCAAACTGCGCAAGGAACACCCACACAAGAAGATCGGCATCCTGGAATCCCGCGATGCTACTGGCGGTACGTGGGACCTGTTCCGCTACCCGGGAGTGCGCGCGGACTCGGACCTGTACACCTTCGGATACGAATTCCGGCCGTGGACCGGACCTCAATCCATTGCCAAAGGCCCGGCCATCTTGCAGTACATTCGCGACACCGCTCGCGAGTACGGCGTGAACGAGCTCATCCGTTTCAACCAACGCATGGTCGCCGCCGACTGGTCTCCTCACCACAGCCACTGGTGCGTCACCGTGGAACGCACGGCCACACCAGAAGCTCGGCGCACTGGCCCCCACCCCGCCCAGGGACAGCGGGACCAAGGCGACCCCGCGGCGTCGTCGGCACCCCGAGAACCCAGCGGGACGGGTGAGTACCTGGAAGTGACCGCCTCGTGGCTGTTCAACGCGACCGGCTACTACCGCTATGACCAGCCGAATGAACCGGACATCCCGGGCTTGAAGCGGTTCCAGGGCACCGTGGTTCACCCGCAGCTTTGGCCCCAAGACATGGACGTGGCGGGCAAGAACGTGGTGGTCATCGGCAGCGGTGCCACCGCCATCACGCTGCTGCCCGCCCTCGTGGAACGTGGAGCGAACGTGACCATGGTGCAGCGCACGCCCAGCTACATCATTCCCGTTCCCAAGGAGAATCATCTGGCGAAAGCCCTCAAACCTCGGCTGGGTGACGAGCGCTCCTCGCACGTTGCCCGCGCGGTGGCCACTCGGCAGCAACGGTTGCTGTGGAAGACCAGCAAAATCGCGCCGCACCTGGTCAGGGGCGCTATCGCGGCGGTCAACAAATCGCAGCTTCCCGACGACGTCTCCGTCAGAGAACACTTCAGCCCGCCCTATAAACCGTGGGATCAGCGCGTGTGCGTGGCGCCGGGTGGGGATTTTTACCGTGCGCTCAAATCCGGGAGTGGCCACGTGGTCACCGGAACCATCGACGAAATCACCGAGTCCGGCGTGCGGATGGAGAACGGCCAGGAGATCCCGGCGGACATCATCATCACCGCCACGGGGTTCAACGTGTTGCTGTTCGGCGGGGCCCGCTTCAGCTTGGACGGCACGCCCGTGGATCTCACCGAGAAGGTCGCTTACCGCGGTGTGATGCTCAGTGACATGCCCAATTTCGCGTTCGCGATCGGATACACCAACGCGTCTTGGACGCTCAAGATCGGTCTTCTCGTCGACTGGTTCTCGCGCCTGCTCGCGCACATGGACGGGATCGGTGCCGTCTCCGCACGACCGGTCGCCCCGGACGGGCTCAAGACCAAACCCCTGCTCGACTTCGACGCCGGCTACATCCAACGCGCACTGGACGGCCTCCCCAAACAGGGCACCCGCAGCCCGTGGCTGATGTCCATGAGCTACTTGGCCGACCGCCGCGAGCTCAGGTCGCGACCCGTGGTCGATGAGTTCTTACGGTTCGACGACGCCGCCGCCCCCGTTCTCCAGGAGCTGCCCACCTTGCTCGCGGGGCCGGGAGATACGGGCGTGGAGGAAATCGTGGATCTCGGTGACGGGCGCAGCATGTGCGTACGGATCGACGGCCCCGAGGACGGCCCAGCGGTCATCATGATCACCGGTCTGGCCTTTGACCTGACCGCGTGGCCCATCTCCTTCGTGAAATCCTTGGTCAACCAGGGGTTCCGCGTGGTTCGCATCGACAACCGGGACGAAGGCCGTTCGTTCCGGGCCACGTCCAAGGCACCCTCTGCCCGGCAGTTGCTGAGCGGCGACCTCCCCGCGGAGCAGTACACCGTGGAGGACATGAGCGAGGATGTCGCGGACACCATGCGAGCGCTCGGCATCGACCGGGCGGACCTCATCGGGTTTTCGTTGGGCGGGATGATCGCCCAGTCCCTGGCTGCACATCATCCGGAGCTAGTGCGGCGTATAGTCTCCATCTGTTCGACCACTGGTGACCCCGAGGTGGGTACCACCGCAACCTCCACCGCGGCCATGTTGATGCTCCCGGGTGCGCCCAATCGGTCGGTGTACATCAGGGGTCGCACGATCATCGGGCGACACTTGGCGGGGCCGGGCTATCCGATCGATGAGGCTTACGAGGCACAGCTGGCCGCAGCCCACTGGGACCGGTCGCTCAATCCGCACGGTGAATCCGCGGCTATGCGGCGCCAGATCGGCGCGATTCGGGCCTCCGGCAATCGTGCGGAGGTGCTCGCGGACATCACCGCTCCCACCCTGGTGATTCACGGTGACAAGGACAAGATCGTTCGACCGGACGGCGGCCCCGCGACCGCGGAAGCTATTCCAGGTGCCACGTTCATCGAGATTCCCGGCATGGGGCACCAGTTACACCCCGCTTTGATGCCCACCCTGTTGGGTTACGTCACCGAACACCTCGTGGAGCCGGCACAACGCCCCACTTCATGATCACCAGGCACACCACCGAGCCCGCAGCACCCCACAGCACCAGGGCGGGGGTCAGCAGGGTCACGATCTCCAACAGCGGCGGAACCACCGCGCAGATCAACCCGACCAGTACCGCCAGCGGCGTCAACCGGAGTTTGCCCCAAGGTTTCGCCGACGCTCGCTCGACTCTGACCAGCGCCGTGGCGACCGCGAGAACCACCGCCCAGCACAGCACGGCCAGCGGGATGCGCAGCAACCACCACTGAGCGGACCCGGGTGCGGGGTCATAGCCGCCGGCAAAGAACCATGCCGCCATCACCAGGATGATGACCGGGAGGTGCCACAGGTAAATGGTCATGGCACGTGTTCCCACCACGTACGCAACAGCCTGCGCGGGCCGCCAACGCATGAGTCGGTTGAGCGCGGGGGTGAACACCTGCAGCAGGCACGCTTGGGCGAGCCCCAACAACACCATGCACACCGTGGGCGGGTTCAGGTTGGTGAGCATGTCCGGCGCGTAACGCCCGGAGAGTACACACACGGCAAGCAGCCCGTAGCAACCGGCGGCAATCCCGAGCAGGGCGACCGTGCTCCGCGCCGCGAACCAACCATCAGCCCGGAAGAATCCGAATTGCTGAATGAGCGGCCACACGAACAGCATGTTCAACAAGCCCCACCACTGCTGATCCGTGGCGATGCGCAGCAGGTCCACGGCCACCACGCACGAAAGCAGGAACCAGCACCACACCCAGCCCATGCGTTCGTGTAATTCCAAGAAGGTGGGAGCCAGCGCTTGCGCGATCAAGTACGCGGCAAGGAACCACAGGGGCATGCCCATGCCGGACAACGCGAACGTGACAAGTTCATCGCCGACCCCGGCCGCCAAAGCGATCATCGCCCCAAGAGCGAAGACCAACCACAGCACCGCGGCCGGTTGTATGAGTCGCAGGGTGCGTTCCCGCACGTATTCCGCCGGTGCCGCTCCCCTGGCCCTGCGCCGCCGCAGCGCCCCAGCCGTGGCCACGCCTCCGACCACGAAGAACAACGGCATGATCTGCATGATCCACGTGACCCACCAGTACCAGGGTTGCTCCGTGGGGACCATCACGGAGATGAGTTCGCCCGTCTCCGGATCCGCAGTAAGGGTGACCATGAGCAAATGAATGAACACCACGGCGATCACGCATCCCACACGCGCGGCGTCAGAAGCGACGTCACGATCGGCGAGCGCAGCAGAGCCACGGGCCCGGGTGGGGGCGGAGTGGGTCTGCACGCCGTCGCTCATGTACTTCAGTGTAGGCAGCTACACACGTGTGTGTGAGGAATGAGCGTGATTGTGGAGTGAGATGACACCGCCCACTTCACCCTCGGAGGCAGCCTCGGACTCAGCCCGGAACACCGGAGGTGGGGAAAACCCCACCCGGACTCGGTGGCTAACTCTGGCGCGGAAAACAGGCGCAGAACCGTAGCGTTATGGACATGAGCACACCAGACCCGCGCCAGACTCCACCGTGGGAACCCACGGAAGCGATTCCGGCAGACACACAGCACACCCGCCCCCTGCCGCCGCACGGAACACCCCAGCCTCCGCGCGGCACCGCGACCGCCCAGGCACCCGCTCGAGAGAAGACCCAGGACTCCCTGTTCGAGTCGAGCGCCGGCGGCAGCACCGCGGCGCCCAATACCGACGACGCCGCCCCCACACGAAATCTCGGCCCTCGCCACTCTGATGCCCAGGGCTTGAACACCCCGGGCGGCCCCGGCGCGATGGGCCCCGGCTCTGCCGACGAGCGTCCGATACGCGAGTGGAGCGCCTTCTCCCCCAAAACCATGTTCTTCGGAGCTGCGGACCTCGTCATCGATGCCCTGTTGAACTTCTTCTGGATCATCGTGATCGGCACCCTGATCTTCACGGGCGTAGCCATGATCCCCGCGGTGGGCCTGGGTCTGTTGGTCCTGGCCGGAACCGTGTACGTGATTTGGGCGGCGGTGTGGCTGGAACGGCGGCGATCGGCGTCGTCGTTCGGGCTGGATCTGCGTGACCCGCAACGGCGCCGCACCCCGCGTACGGACTGGGTGCGGGTCCCCCACCAACTGTGGTTGGACGCGACCGACAGCTCCGTGTGGCTCGGTTTCCTGCACCTGATCCTGACCTTCATCCTGGGTGCGCTGTCCTTGTTCTCGCTCGTGACCATCGGTGCGGGCATCGTGGGCGCACTCTCACCGCTGTTCGCGCCGGAGAACTCCATTGCGCAGCGCTTCTTCACCCCGATTCAGGGCTGGCCCGAATGGTCCGGCGTGCTGATGAGCCTCCTGGGGCTGCTGATCGGCCTGGTTCTGCTGGCCTTGGTCACTCTGGCCCACCGCGGTCTGTCCTCGACACTGCTGCGCCTGAGCGAGTCGGCGGCCCTGCGCCGCGAGGCCGCCGAGGCCCGGCGTCAGGTGGAGTACGCGACGGAGGCCCGCGAATCCGCCGTTCGTGGCGCCCACACCGAGCGTTCTCGCATCGAACGCGACCTGCACGACGGCGTTCAGCCCCAACTGGTCTCGGTGGCCATGAACCTCTCGATGGCCAAGTCGCGCATCGACACCGACCCCGCATACGCCAAGGAACTCGTCAGCGAGGCCCACGGCACCACCAAGGCCGCGATCACTGAGCTGCGACGCTTGGCTCGCGGATTCCATCCGGCGGTTCTGGAGGATCGCGGGCTCGACGCCGCCATTTCGGCAGTCGCCGCTCAGGCCCCGTTCCCGGTCAATGTGAACGTGAACGTGCCCCGGCTGACGCCGGAAACCGAGGCCGCCGTGTACTTCGCGGTCTCCGAGTCGCTGACCAACGCGATCAAGCACTCCGGTGCACGGACCGCTGATGTGGCCGTGTCCATCCAGGACGGCGAAATCCCCGGAACCTCCACCGTGGTGGCAGGTATTCGCGACTACGGCCGCGGTGGCGCACGGGTAGTACCCGGTGGCGGACTGTCCGGTATCGAGGACCGGATTCGTTCCGCGGGAGGCCAGTTCTTCCTGAACTCCCCCACGGGTGGGCCGTCCGAGGTGATCGTGCAGCTGCCGCTGAACGCTTCGGCTCACACGGGCACCAACGGTCCGAACCTCAACCGGCCCAGCCGCGAAAAGACCGACCGTGGCCAGGCCGATCGCAACGCGCCGGTGGGCAATCAGGCCGCGAGCGACGTCGTCGGAAACCAAGGAGCGTGACCCTGTGCGTATCGTGATTGCCGAAGACGCCGTGCTGCTGCGAGCCGGCCTGGTCCGTCTCCTCACCGACGCCGGCCACCAAGTGGTCGCTGAGACCGACACCGCCGAGGGCCTCGTGAAGGCCGTGGAGGAGCACCAGCCGGACTTCGCGCTGGTCGATGTGCGGCTCCCGCCGTCCTTCACGGACGAGGGCATTCGCGCCGCGGTCCTCATTCGTTCCGCGCACCCGCAGGTGGCCGTGCTCGTGCTCTCCCAATACGTGGAGGAGCGCTATGCCTCCGAGCTGATCGCCTCGCGTCGCGAGGGCCTGGGCTACCTGCTCAAGGATCGCGTGGCCGATGTGGACCAGTTCCTGGAATCCGTGCAGACCGTGGGCCAGGGCGGAACCGTGCTGGACCCGGAGGTGCTGACCCAGATTCTGGTGCGTTCCCGCCAACGCGAGGACCTGGAACTGCTCTCGCCCCGCGAGCGCGAAGTGCTGGGGCTGATGGCGCAGGGACTGTCCAACGCGTCCATCGCCACCAACCTGTACCTCACCGAATCGGCCGTGGAGAAACACATCGGCTCGATCTTCATGAAGCTCGGGGTGACGTCAGCGACCGGCAACCGCCGTGTGCTGGCCGTTCTCAAGTACCTGGGCTACCCGGACCACTCTCTTTAGGACACCGCCATGAGCACACATTTTCCTCCTTCCCAGCCCGACGGCGCTTCCCAGGGATCCTCCGACACCGCACCTGAGGTGCCCTACGAGGCTCCGCGCACCGCGGGACCGCACCCCACTAATCCGCCCATCAGCCGGGGTCAGCGCCGCGGCTGGAACACGGCGACCGGCATCATCGGTGGCCTGGGCGCACTCTCATTGGTTGTGGGCGGTGCGGGTGCCGCGACCGCCGCGGTCATGACCCAGGAGCGCACCGACACCTGGACCGCGTCCTCCGATGCCTCGAGCATCGTGGTGGATTCGGACAGCGCCAACGTTCGAGTCCGCACCAGCCCCACGGTCGAGAACGTAGAGGTCACGTGGCAGGAATTCGGATGGGGCCTGGGTGATCAGCCCGCGCCGCAGGAGTCCGACGGCGAGATCCGCCTGGATGCCGCCAAGCAGACTTCCCGGTGGTCCGGTGGCATCAACAACATCCAGATCACCGTGCCGGAAAGTGATGCGGACACCTCGCTCGATCTCACCGCTGAGCACGGCCTGGTGCACGTGACGGGCGCTTTCGACCAGATCACCGCACGGTCCATGTTCGGGTCCGTGAGTGCGGATTCCGTCAAGGCCTCCGCGATCGATGCCCGCACCACCAACGGTCAGGTGGTGCTCAACGGCATCGAGGTCAGCGACCGGCTGGACGCCCACACCCGCAACGGCTTCACCTCCGTCCGAGTCACCGGTGAGGCCCCCGAGCAGACATCCGTGACCGCCGAGTCCGGTGTCTACGAACTCAAGCTGCCCACCGCCGACTACTGGTACCCGGCCAATTCCCAGCAGGGCTTCGACGACCCGCGCTCCCCCGAGACGGTCACCCCCGAGCGCGAACAGTGGAACGATTCGTTCGACTCGAGCTTCGAGGACGACGCCGCTCCCTCGCCTTACGTGAGCCCGTCCACTTCTACGAGTACTTCGCCCAGTGGATCACCCAGCGCGTCCCCGAGCGCGGGCGCTTCGAGCAAGACTGGCGCGGCGCCGTCGAACTCCGCCCGGGACGAATCCGGAATCGCAACTGCCTGGACCTCCGAGCAGGCGTGTGAATCCGTGCCCGGTGACCGGCCCTGCCTGTTCGTTGCAGGGCAGCCCGCGAGCGCTCAGGACAGTGCGGATATGCAGTACTGGCGCGAGGGGTGGAACTCCGCGTACGACGAGGCCATGTCGAACGATCCGTGGGACTTCCCCAACAACTAGGACTCACGTTTCGCGACCGCCGCTAATAGCGGGCCCGTACCTCCATGGGAGCTGCGGGCCCGCTTTTCTCGTGCATTGACTGAGGCCATACGCTGGTTCCCGTGAGTCCATCGCGCATCCTCAAAGCCCGCATCGCAGTGTCGTTGCTGTTCATGACCAACGGTGCGATCTACGCGAACCTGCTGCCGCGGCTTCCCGAGATCAAGGACATGTTCGAACTGTCCAACGCGATGTACGGGCTGGTGTTGATCGCGCTGCCCATCGGTGGTGTGGTGGCGGGTCCGCTGCCCGCTCCGATCATCCGACGCTTCGGCACCGCTCGTGCCGCAGCAGTGGGATCGATATTGCTGGCGGGGTCCGTGTTTTTCGCCGCATCCATCCCGCACGTGGCGGTGTTCTTCATCGGTCTGCTGCTGGCAGGCGCCCTAGATGCCGTGGTAGATACCGCCCAGAACGCCCAGGGACTGCGGGTGCAACGCTTGGCTGGGGTCTCAATCATCAACTCCATGCACGCCCTGTGGAGTGTGGGTGCCGTGCTGGGTGGGCTCATGGGTACCGCCGCGATAGCCCTGCAGCTGCCCCTGCCGATGCACCTGGCACTGAGCGGCATCCTGTTCGCGGCGGTGGCTCTGGGGGCCATGCGCTTCTCGCTCCCTGACAGTCACGAAGTTCCTGCGGAGGTCATGACCGACACCGCCGGCGTGCCCATCATCCCGGCCGGTGCGGGCAAGGCGCTATTGGCCCTGGTGCCATTCGCGATCATCGCGATGTCCGGGGTGCTGGTCGAGGACATCGGTAACAACTGGGGCGCCGTGTATCTCCGGGACGTCCTGGGTGCTCCGGTGACCGTGATGGGTTTCGCCTATGTGGTCATGGTGGGTGCGCAGTTCATCGGGCGGCTGCTGGGTGACCGGATGATCAACGCCTTCGGGGAAGTGAACGTCACGCGCTTCGGTGGTGCACTGATCTTCCTGGGCATGGGCACCGTGATCATCGCGGCCAACGTTCCCATGGCGCTGGTGGGCTTCGGTCTGGCCGGTTTCGGCTGCGCCACCCTGGTGCCCAGTGCCTATGCCGCTGCGGACCGCGCTCCCGGGCTGAAACCCGGCACCGGGCTCACCCTGGTCAGCTGGAGCATGCGCGTGATCTTCCTGATCTCACCCCCACTGGTGGGCGCATTGGCTGACTCCGTGGGGCTGCGGCTGGCCATCCTCTTCGTGCCGCTCATGGGTCTGCTGGCGATCATCTTCGCCCGGTCGTTGCGGATCCGAGGCAGGGGCCGCTAACTCCCCACGCTTCCGGGCTCCCAACTCCGCGCGTCTCACCCCGAACTCCGCGCGTCCCCCAAAGGTTTACGGGGCCGCCCCGCCTTCCTCGAAGGTTTAAGGTTCCCTATCCCTCTTTTCGAGGCAGAATTCAGTTGTTATGTCTCAGGACATCGGTGACAGTTCTGTGTCAGGACATCGGTGACGGTT
>JAKDKI010000193.1 GCA_030453435.1 Kocuria sp. | reverse complement strand
ACCATGCAGAACCGGGTGCGGATGGTCGTGGCGTCGCTGCTGGCCAAGAACCTGCTGATCGACTGGCGCCTGGGCGAGCAGTGGTTTTGGGACACCCTCGTGGACGCGGACGCCGCGAACAATCCCCACAACTGGCAGTGGGTGGCCGGCTGCGGCACGGACGCCGCCCCCTACTTTCGGATCTTCAATCCCGAGACGCAGCAGAAGCGCTTCGACCCGGACTTCGTCTATGTGGACCGCTGGAACGGCCGCCAGGAGGGTGTGGAGCCCATCGTGGACCTCAAAGAATCCCGCGCCCACGCATTGGATCTGAATAGTCAGCTGTGATGCCCGGATGCGCCCCGATATTCCCGCGGCGTCTGCCCCAGGAACCGCTGGAACTCCCGGGTGAAATGCGCTTGGTCCGAAAACCCGTGAGCTGCGGCAATACTTGAAAGACTGACCTCCGGTTCAGACCGGATGTGCTCCGCGGCCTCCTGCAGCCGCCGACGGCGAATCACCGCGTGCGGCGTCAGTCCGATGTACTGCTCGGCCAATCGGTGCACCGTCCGCTGCGATACGTTCAATGCGGCCGCCAGATCACCCACCGTCACTACGGATGAGTTAGACCCGGCCACCTCGGCCAGTGAGTTGGCCAAGCGCGCCTCGTCCGTCACCCGACCGACTCGCGCGGTGACCCACGCGGATAGTCTCGCCACGGCGTCGTCGAAATTCCCGGCGGCAACTGCTTCTGCAACCTGCGAGTGCAGCTCCGGCACCGATAACGAAACGTAGCTGTCACGCACGCTCGCCGGGTCGCTGGTAAAGGCCGGCACCGCGGCCGGACGCAGCAGTGCGGCCACCGCCCACCCGCTGCCGACGAGGTCGCGATGTGAAGCGCGCGTCGTCGGGCCGGAAAAACCCACCATGTCCTGCTCGACCACCACATTGCAGCCGGGGAAGGGGAGTAGGTCTTGGCGCGACGTCGAACCCGAAGGTTCATCCCATTCGACGATCCACCACCAGACGACGAGCTCGCTGACCGGGCCGGTGGCGGGAATCCGCTGGAATCGAGGGGGTAGGCGGCGCGGGTACAGCACCCCGCGCTCGGAGATTTCCGGTAGCTCGCCCATGGCAGGAATATACAAGCCAGCGGCCTACGTGCGGGTCTACCGTTCGAGACATGACTACACAAGAGAACACCCCAGCCACCGGTTCACACACCACCAACGGCACACCGCACGGCTACTCGTCCATCACGCCGTTCCTGGCCGTCGCGGATCCCACCGCCGCGCTCTCCTTCTACCAAGACGTGTTTGGCGCCCAGCTCATCAGTGCATTTCGCTTCGGTGATGCCGTCCTCCACGTCGAGTTGCAGTTCGCGAAAGGTCGCCTGCAGTTGGGGGCGGCCCAGCCCGGTTACCACCTGGTTGCCCCACATGCCGACGGCGATGACGTCACCTATTCGCTCGCGTTGTACTGCCCCGATGTCGACGACGTCGTGGCGAAAGCGATTGCCGCCGGCGCCACTCTGCGGGAGGAGACCACCAACTTCGTCTCGGGGGATCGGTTCGCGAGTGTCCGCGACCCGTTCGGGGTGCGGTGGTCAATCATGACCCGGGTCGAGGACCTGAGCGATGAGGAATCCCAGAAGCGGGTGGAGGAGTGGTCGGCGGGGCTAGGGTGATGTGATTAGCAAAACTGTAGCTGGACGTCATTGGCGTGTCATGCGACAAAGGTTAAAACAACAATGCCCCCGTGGTAAGCGGGGGCATCGAAGTCATCCTTCCAGGAGTTACTTTGTAGCGACGAAGACCTTGTCGCCGAGCATTCCAGGGGTAATTGCAAGAACACCTTGGTCAGCGGTGTCAGCTGTTACTTCAAATACTGCGTTTCCCGTAGCAGTGCCATCCGTATACAAGGTGCTCGTGGTATCGATAGCCTCCGGGGCTACAACCACGTTGTCGAAACTATTGACCGTGGTGCCGTCTGCGGTCACATACTCCACCGTGACGAATGCGGGCATCTCGCCGTCCGCATTGTCTCCCAAGTACGTGGCGGAGTAGTTCACGAGCATGTACTGAGAGCCATCTGCTGGCGGTTCGTTGAACTCGTTTTCGGAAAGAACGGCATCGGTAGCATTCGGGGTCACAGAGTTGACCACTACCCGCCAATCATCGTTTTCGATAGTTGAGCCGATCGGGTATGGGTTTTCGCGGGTGCCCTCGTCGCCGGAGGCACCGTTGTCTGCGGCTTCGGCACCAGCATCTTGATCAGTGTCTGAGCCAGCGTCCTCCGACGGGCCGGAGACGGTGGTGTCTCCGCTGCCGAAAGATTCATCGAACGCATTAGAGACAACGGTCAGAAAGACGACGGCACCAACGATCGTGCCCACGATCGACAGGATCAACGCAGTGATGCCCATCCACTTGGACTTGTCTTGAAGGAACAGAGAGACGAGGGCGAGGATGAAGGCGATCGGCAGAAGGATCCAACCGATGATGAGAGCGCCGGGGATGCACGCAAAGATAAACCCGATGACTGCAGCGATCAGTGCAATCAGACCGAGAACATTCGACTGTTTTTTCCGCTTGGGCTGTTGCGGGGGCGGTGTTTGTGCCCATCCATCTTGGCCATTCGGTGCGGAATATGCTTGCTGTTGCTGGTGAGGGGGGAATTGATCCGACCCCTCCCTGGGGGGTGTTGAGGGAGCCATGGCCTTATGATGCCAGGGGCCCTAACCGGGACACTCGGGGACACGCGACTCTCCGGTATATGACAACTCAATGACGTGAGGGTGATGCCGCCCTAGTGGATCCCGTCAGGGTTTACCGCCGATGGATTCTGATCCTTGACGATCGACGAGTCGACGGGAAGTGACGTCGGCTGGACGATCCTGCTGCCGGCGGGGATCGCCCACACGAGCCGAGTCGTTCGGGTCGCGGGGTCGTGCGGGGGCGCGCTTCTGAGGAGTGGAAGGCCGAGTGCCACCTGCTCTGGTTGCTTGTCCTATGGGGCACCTTTGACGCGACACGTCCACAGACGGCCTGCGGTGGCAGACACCCCGGTGTCGCCCGTTCCGGCCCGAGTCAACAACGTTATGACCTACAAAGCTAGGAGTCCCTACGCAGGTGCATCATGTAACGCACCGTGCAGACCGCAGCCAATCCGAAAGGGATGATTGCCACGAGCTGCCAGGGCCCGTCGGTAAGCCAGGTGATCACAGCGCCCAACGCCAGGAGGAGGACTCCGAGTAAGAAAAGCAGTTCGTTGCCAGTTGAAGAAACAGGTCGTCCGGTTTGTTCTTTCATGATGCGATCTCCTGTCTCGAGATTTTAGTTATCCAAAGCATCTACTCTTGACTGACTCCAAAGAGAATAGTTCAAGGAGTAAAGCTTGCGCCTCGTCTCCACCATTGCTTGCTGCTTTTTGGCTTGCCTCGCGAATCGCGTCACCCTTACTCTTTCCCTTAGCACGGGCGTCTTTGTATGCCTTGGTGACATCGTCAGCGACTTTCCTAAACCCACCCGCTGATTGGATAACTTTTTTTGATTTTGAGGACCTTGGCAGCGACGAAGATGTTCCCGACGACGGCTTTACTGATTCCCCAGGCGCACTCACCTGCTGATCGTTCCCGGATCCTCGGGGAAGGTTCCCTCGTGTGACACGAGCAGCGAGTCGTCCAGGTTGGCCTGTTTCCACTTGTCAAAGGTCTCTTGGATAACGTGTGATGCCCTTCAAGTGCTCAGCTGCGAGTCTTCAGCGGGGCCGCGAGTTAGTCTCCAATTTCGTTATGCGCCCGCGTTCATTGAGGAGCGGCACGATTCGTCGGCATCCGGGGGTGCCTCGTTGCTCTCCGAAGATCCCGGTCGAGGGCGCGCTGCAGATGACCATCACGCTGCGCGGCGAACGGCCAACCGGTGTCGTCTTCCATCGTCCGGGGTCAAAGCCGGAGTTATCCACAGATTGCCCGAGGCCGATGATTCGCGTTCGCTCAGCGGCTTAGATCGAGGCAGGCGCATGAGGCGCCCGACAGAATCTATGGGGGTAACCGTGAATCGTGAACTAGTGAACTCGACAAAAACGCGCTCAGCCGGACTGGCTCGGGCTGCCGTAACGGGGGCTGCGGCGTTGATCATGGGTGGCTTGTTGGTGGGCTGCGGGGAGTCCTCGGCTGAGCAGGACTCGAGTCCCAGCGAGAGCGCCTCCTCGACATCGAGTGAGTCGGCGACCAGCACACCCAGTCCGACGACGTCGCCCACTCGCATTTCGAACCCTGACCACGACAACTTGGACCCTCGCGGCCCGTTGCCCGGATCGACCGCGTGGGAGCAGATGACGGAGAACGATCAGTGATCCCGCGCGGGCCGGGGTCGCATGGCGTGTGAGACAGTGAACCCGACTAGCACCGTCAAGCAGGCAGGGAAGTGCAATGGGAAGGGCCGCAGACTCCACCTCTCAGCCCATGAGTGACTCCTCGGGCGAAGCGCCCATCGAGTGCCGGAGCCACCTCCTGGCCGACGGGCGCGAGGCCATATTCTTCAGCGACCGCGGTACTGCGCCCGTGGAGCACGTGGTCGACACCCGTCCGCTGGGTGAGCGTTCCGGCCACGGTCAGGTGCGCTTCGACCGGCTGACGGGGGAGTGGATCGCGGTGGCCGCTCACCGGCAGAGCCGCACGTATCTGCCGCCGGCCGATGAGTGTCCGCTGTGCCCGTCCGTGGGTGGGCGGGAGTCGGAGATTCCGGCGGCGGACTTCCACGTGGTCGCGTTCGAGAACCGCTTCCCGTCGCTCGGCCCAGAGCTGGGGGAACTGCCGTCACCGGAAGGTGCGATGGGACGGGAACTGTGGGGAGCGCCGTCGTCCGCGTATGGCCGCTGCGAAGTGGTGGTCTA
>JAKDKI010000192.1 GCA_030453435.1 Kocuria sp. | reverse complement strand
CTCGGTCACGGTGGTACGGAAGAGATTCATGGCGGGGGAGCCGATGAAGCCGGCCTCGAACTCGTTGGCCGGGCGGTCGTAGAGCTCACGGGGCGTGTCCACCTGCATAAGCCGACCATCCTTGAGCACGGCCACGCGGTCACCCATGGTCATAGCCTCGGTCTGGTCGTGGGTTACGTAGACCGTGGTCACGCCCAAGCGGCGGGTGAGGGAAGCGATCTGGGTGCGCGTCTGTACGCGCAGCTTGGCATCCAGGTTGGACAGGGGTTCGTCCATGAGGAATACCTGGGGCGAGCGCACGATAGCGCGGCCCATGGCCACGCGCTGACGCTGACCACCTGACAACGCCTTGGGCTTGCGGGCCAAATACTCGGGGAGGTCCAGGATCTTGGCGGCTTCCTCGATGCGCTTATTGCGCTCGGCCTCTCCCACCTTGGCGATCTTCAACGCGAAACCCATGTTGTCGCGCACGGTCATGTGCGGATACAGGGCGTAATTCTGGAAGACCATGGCGATATCACGATCACGCGAGGGGGTATCGGTCACTTCGTCGTCGCCGATGTGAATGGCACCGCCCGTGACGTCTTCAAGGCCCGCGAGCATGCGCAGAGTAGTGGATTTACCGCAACCGGAGGGGCCCACGAGAACCAGGAACTCGCCGTCGGCGATGTCGAGGCTGAGGTCAGAGACGGAAGGGCGCTCGGCCCCGGGGTACTGACAGGTGACGTGATCGTAGCGCACGCTGGACATGTAGTTCCTCTTTCCCGGCAGGCACGTGCCGGACGATCCGTAGGAGAAAAGGATGGCGAGAGTGACCTGGGCCACTCTCATATGAGATCATAGCGAAACTCATGTGATAACCGCCACCCTTTTCACCATCGAATAGAGGAACATCCCGCGTGAGTCAGCCGCGCGGGATGTTGCGCAGGTTGGAGCGCGCCATGGAGACAGCCTCGCCCGCGCCGCCGTTGAAGACCATCTTGGACATGGCCGTGGCGAACCCGAAGACCTGGGAGCTCTCGATCTGCGGCGGGATCGACAGGGCGTTGGGGTCCGTGATGATCTCCACCAGCGAGGGGCCCTGGTGTGCCAGGGCACTGGTGAAGGCACCCTCCAAATCCTTGGGCTTCTCCACACGAATGCCCTGCAAACCAATGGCCTGGGCGATTCCTGCGTAATTCGCCTGGGGTACGTCCACCCCGAAATCGGGCATCCCGTCCACGAGCATCTCCAGCTTGACCATCCCCAGCGAGGAGTTGTTGAAGACCACCACGGTCACGGGCAGGTTGTAGGCCGCCAGCGTGAGTAGCTCGCCCATGAGCATGGACAGCCCGCCGTCGCCGGAGACCGAAATGACCTGGCGGTCCGGGTAAGCCATTTGCGCGCCCATGGCCTGGGGGAGTGCATTGGCCATGGAACCGTGCAGGTAGGAGCCGATCACACGCCGGGTACCCAGCGGGTTGATGTAGCGGGCCGTCCATACGTTGCACATGCCGGTGTCCGCTGTGAAGATCGCGTCGTCGGACGCGACCTGATCCAGGATCGACGCCGCATACTCCGGGTGAATGGGCGTCATCTTCTCGACCTTGCGGGTGTAGGCACCCACGGCCTTGTTCATCAGCTTGTCGTGCTTGGCCAGGGTCTTCTTGAGGAAGGAACGGTTCTTCTTCCGTTTCAGCTCCGGCAGCAGCTTGAGGATGGTTGACTTCACGTCACCGTGCACGGGAATGTCCACGCCGGTGCGGCGCCCGATCACGGAAGCGTCCGTGTCCACCTGAATCGTGGTCACGTCCGGCAGGAACTGGTCGTAGGGGAAATCCGTGCCCAACATGACCATCACGTCTGCGCCGTACAGCCCTTCGGCGGCCGCGCCGTAACCGAGCAGACCGGTCATGCCCACATCGAACGGGTTGTCGTACTGGATCTGGTCCTTACCGCGCAGTGAGTGACCAATGGGAGCACCCAGGGTGTCCGCGAGGGCAATCACCTCGTCGTGAGCGCCGGCCACACCGATGCCCGCGAAGATCGCAATATCCTTCGCGTTGTTCAGGGTGGCGGCCATACGCTCGATGGTCGCGTCCGAGGGGACGACGGCGCCCGGTTCCGGTACGCAGAACGGGCGCGCATCCGTTTCGGTCTCGGATTCCGCGAGATCGCCGGGCAGGGTCACCACGGACACGCCCGGAACCGTCAAGGAGTGCTGGATGGCCGAGCTGACCACGGCCGGGGACTGCTTGGGGGTGCTGATCAACTCCGAGTACACCGAGCACTCGTTGAACAGGCGGTCCGGGTGGGTTTCCTGGAAGTAGGAAGAACCGATGTACTGCGACGGGATATGGGAGGCGATCGCCAGCACCGGGGCGCCGGACCGATTGGCGTCGTATAGCCCATTGATCAGGTGTAAGTTGCCCGGGCCGCACGAACCCGCGCATACCGCCAGCTGGCCAGTGAGCTGGGCCTCGGCGCTCGCAGCGAATGCCGCGGCCTCTTCGTGGCGGACGTGAACCCAATCGATGCCGCCCTTGGCGGAACCTCCGGTGCGCCGCACCGCATCAACGATGGGGTTCAGGCTGTCACCCACCACGCCGTAAATGCGCTGGACACCCGCTTCCATGAGCTGCTGGATGATCTGTTCTGCAAGTTTCACGAATCGCTCCTGCTGAATGAGTGTGGCCGCGAAGGGCCCGGTAGAAAGGTTGCTTCCGTCTCAGCCTAGCCCTGTGAACGCGCCTCGTGGAGGGGTTTGTGAGGCGCGGGACCGTGAGTCGTGAGGTGAATCACATGAACCCGGCGTCAAGAAAAACTTGACAGACCACCCCGTGTCAATGTTTCCTTGACACATGACTTGCGAACAGAAAACCACCGCACCCCGTACCCAAGCTCACTGGACCGACATCGACTGGGCGGCCATTGACTGGGCCGCCGTCAACTGGGCCGAGACCGCTTCACCTCGGATCAACTGGGTCGATTTCTACCGCACAGCACCCACCATTGACTTTGCCGGTGGCGCCACCCGCCCGGCTCGTGGCACCTCCACCGCAACCGCTACCCGGGCCACAGAAACGGAGACCAGCGGCGAGAACTACGGCGCCGTGGCGTCGTCGTGGTCTGCCCAGCGCGAATTCCCCGTGACCGTGTTCGGTATCCGCGAGCCCCAGCCGGGTCCGCGATGGAAGGCCTTGTTCGACGCGACCTGGCCGGCCTACCGCGCCTTCTACCAGTCCGGTCCGGACGCGCGACCCGAGTTGGAAGAGGCCCGCCGGATGCTCGAGAAGTACATGCCCGAGCTGATGCCCACGTGGCGCAAGCTCGTGGAGCTGACCGGCAATGACGATGTCGCGGCACGCTTCCTGACCATGTGGAAATTTCCCGCATTCGCACCGGCTTGCTCGCAGGCAGCGCTCACCGGCGAGGAGACCTCGCTGACCCGCAACTACGACTATGTCCCCAGCCTGTGGGAGGCCACGGTCTACTCCAGCAAGTTCACCGGGCGCAAGGTCATCGGCACCGGTGACTGCCTGTGGGGTCTGCTGGACGGCATGAACGACGCCGGTCTGGCCGTGTCCCTGACGTTCGGTGGCCGCCCCGGATCGGGCCCGGGCTTCGCAATCCCGATCGTGATCCGCTACCTGCTGGAAGTGGCCGAAACCGCGGAACAGGCACGCGAGCGGCTGCGGGATCTGCCGGTGTCCATGTCCTACAACATCACTGTGGTGGACACCTCAGGTAACAAGTTCACCGCGTTCGTAGCTCCCGGCCAGCAGGCCGAGTTCTTCGACGCCTGCACCGCGACCAACCACCGCGGCAAGGAGCCCGAGTACCCGGCCAAGGCCGCGCAGTTCTTCTCCAAGGAACGTCTCGAGCACTTGGACCGCACCGTGGACACCGAGATCACCGCGGATGAGATGCGCGATCAGTTCCTGACCGATCCGTTGTATCAGGACAACTTCTCCGGCGGCTTCGGCACTCTGTTCACCGCTCACTACCGCCCGGACGAGGGGCACGTTGAGTACCGCTGGCCGGGTGTGTCCTGGAAGCGTGGCTTCGAGGACGCGGACGACACCCTGGACGTCGTACTGGTGGGCCGCTGATCCTCGGTGCCATGATGGACTCGTGAGTACAGAGATTCCTGAACCCAGTGGCGGACCGGCACCCGTGGCCCAGTTGGAGAGCGCAGCCATGGAAGCAGTGCGCCAACTCGCCGCCAGCGGTGACCCGGAAGCATTCCAAGCTTTGCTGCGACTGAGCGGAACCGTGGGTGAGTCCCTGGGGATCAGCGCCCGCAACGTGGCGGCGGCGTCGTCGTGGACGGCCGTGGCCGGTGCGGCCGGAACCTCCCGGCAAGCGGCCTGGTCCCGCTGGAAAGCCTGACCTAACCTTTAAAATGCTTCGGCCCCGCACGGATCGTGCGGGGCCGAAGTTTTAGCTGTGAGCCGGTAATTGGCTACTTGCTCAGTAGTTACCGGTCATCGTGGTGACGTCCAGAGCCTTGTCCAGCTGCTCCTCGGTGAGCTTGTCACCGTCAACGTAGCCGAGCTCAATGGTGGCCTCGCGGACCGTCACCTTATTGGTCACGGCGTGCTTGGCGATCTTGGCTGCGGCCTCGTAGCCGATGGCCTTGTTGAGCGGGGTCACGATGGAGGGGGAAGCCTCCGCGAGGAAGGTGCAGCGTTCCTCGTTGGCGACCAGGCCGTCAATCATCTTCTCCGCGGCAACGCGGGAGATGTTGGCGATCAGGCGGATGGACTCGAGCAGATTCGCGGCCATGACGGGGATACCCACGTTGAGCTCGAAGGCGCCGTTGGTGGAGGACAGTGCCACGGTGGTGTCGTTGCCGATGACCTGTGCGGAGACCTGGATGGCGGCCTCGCAGATCACGGGGTTGACCTTGCCCGGCATGA
>JAKDKI010000191.1 GCA_030453435.1 Kocuria sp. | reverse complement strand
TCAGATCCAACCCTCTTCCCATGCTTTCTGCGTGGCCTGCTGTCTGCTGCTGACTCCGAGTTTGGCGATGGCGGAGGAGGCGTAGTTTCTGACGGTCCCGGGGGCCAGATGGAGCTCCTCTGCGGTTTGCGCGAGTGTGTCGTGTTCTGTGGTCGCGCGGAGTACGTCGAGTTCTCGTTCTGACAGCGGGCAGTCCGTACCGGTCAGGGCGCTAGCTGCGATTTCCGGGTCAACGTAACGGGCTCCACCGGCCACGGTACGGATCACCTCCGCCAGTTTCTCCGACGGAGTCGACTTGGGTACGAAGCCCTTGACGCCGGCCGCTAGGGCCCGTCGCAGCACCCCTGGACGTGCATGCCGGGTGACCATCACGATGTGAGTGTCGATTGCACTAAGAATCTTGGAAGCGGTGTCCACTCCATCAGTGGGAGGCATCTCGAGGTCCAGGACACACACCGTGGGGTGGTGTTCTTTCGCCGCATCTAGCGCGTCTGTACCGTTGTCGACTTCGGCTACCACGGTGAAGTCATCTTCGAGATCCAGCAATGCTGCCAGGGCACCTCGAATCAGGTGCTCGTCGTCTGCGAGCACGATGGTGATGGGGGAATTGTTCACTGTCCGTGGTCCTTGTCTTGCGCGGTTGAGTTATCCATTGATCTGGGCACCGAGACTCGCAGGATAAATTCCTGCTCGGGTGTGGTTTCCGTATCCAGCTGCCCTCCTATGTCCGCTAGGCGTCGTGTGAGTCCGTCGAGCCCGGAGCCGCCTCGTGTGCCGGTGGACGTAGAAATTGATCGGGAGGGTGCGCCGTCGTTGCGGATCTGGAGCTCAACGATGGGGAAGTTGTCCGCGGCAGGTTTCGTCCCGAAAGAGAGGTCGAAGACGGCACGACTCGCATTGGAGTGCCTCAGGATGTTCGTGGTGGCTTCTCGCACGGTGAGTCCCAGGACAGCCCCGATCTCCTCTGACCCGGGTTGCTTGGACCACGTGGCGATGAGGTCCGGTACGGTGACGGTTGTTTTCACCCCGGCTGACTGCAATACGGAGGACGCGTTGTTAAGCTCCTGAGCGAGAGTGGTCTTTCGGTATCCCTGAACCAGGGAGCGGGTCTCTCGCAGGGCTGTCTGAGCGGCGTCGTGGGCCTCGAGGATGTGGGGAGCGGCAGCGTCCGGCCTGTCCTTGGCGAGCAGGCGAGACGCCAGATCTGTCTTGAGACTGATGACCTGGAGATGGTGGCCCTGCACATCGTGGAGGTCGGCGGCGAATCGCAGCCGCTCGTTGGTGATAGCTAGTTCCGCCGCTTGTTGGCGAGTGACATCCAGCTCCACCATGACGGCCCACACCCACAAGGAGGTCGGTGCGCCGACTACAGCGAAGAACGAGACCCACGTGACCCAGACGATGTCCGGGGCGTCGGTTGGTTGTCCGCTGAGCAGCGTTGCCACGTACATGTGGGCGCCGGGTAGAACCATTGAGAAGAGGATGACCCACCATCGCCCCTTGGCCAGGGAGAGTGCTGAGATGGCCAATACGAAGGCGAGCGGTAGAGCACCGACGCCAAAGGTGGGGGAAGCCCACACACTGACCAAGGCGGTGGCGAGAGCCAGGACGAACGCCCAGACCATGGACCGGGAGCGGAACGTTGTTCTGTCTATGCCACGGCGTGCTCTGAGGAGCGTGAGGGCCCAGGGGACCATGGTGAACGCACCCAGAACTGCTGCCACGAGGGCTATGGGTTGCGGATCCTGGGCCACCCTGAGCACCGCTGAGAGGCCGTAAATGAAGAACGCCAAAAAGATTAGCGACAAGTACGTGCTCCACCACACCACCGCCATATCGCGGCGTCGATGCAGTGTCTGCGCTGTCGAGCTACTGGGCGTGGAGTCTTGGGCTGCGGTTGAGCGGTCCGTGGAAAGGGCCATAGAAACACCCTAAGCGCTGCTCAGCCTCGATATGACAGCTGTCATACGGGTTTGATGACAGTGCACCCGCAACTTGTGACAGCGCGGCACTAACGGCATGGCTTGGTTCCCGGAAGAGTGGAACTCAACAAGCTCACCGGAACCACCGGTTCACAGATCGAAAGGACAGACCAGTGCTCGACTGGTTGCAGACCTCCGTAGAAGCCGCAGGACCCTTGGCACAGGCTTTCTTCCTGATGCTCGGCGGGGCCATCCCGTTCATCGAGTCCTACGGATCATCGTTCCTGGGCGTGTTTGTCGGCGTACCCCTGTACATCGCTGTTCCGTTCGCGGTACTGGGCAATATCGTCTCGATGCTCGTTCTGGTGCTCGGCGCAGAAAAGCTGCACAACCTGTTCCGGAAGAACAAGCCGGCGGCCGAACCCAGCAAACGCAAGCAGAAGTTCTACCGTCTTTTTGAAAAGTACGGAGTGGCCGGCGTTTCGCTGATCGGCCAGTGGTTCCTACCCAGCCAGATCACCTCGTCCATGATGGCCGGCGCGGGCGTGGCCAAGGGCAAAATCATTTTGTGGCAAGTCATTGCCATTGCCCTGTGGGGTGTGGTGTTCGCGGGATTCGCCACGGCGGGAATCAATTTCATGGGCGTCGCGTGATGAGACATGGCTCCTGAATGCCGCGGCATGGAGCGAGGGCCTCCCCCCCGACACGGGGTGAGGCCCTCGACGTGTCTGCGGCTCGTCAGTTCTTATCGTTGATACCCGGCACCACGGCCCCGGTGGGCAATCCCTTGGCCTCGTATCCGCGGTACATGGGCTCCCAATCCAGGGGAGTGGTCATGGTGTCACCGGTGAGCACGCTCTGCATCGCGTGCAGACACACGTGCCATCCGGCGGCATTGCGGGCCGCAGTGTTCTCGGCTTCCAGGAACTCGATGAACGTGAGTTTGCTGCCCTTGGGGCACGGTTCGACCGTGATATCGACCTCTGAATCGCCCCACGTGAACGACCAATGCCGTTCCGGTTCCCAATTGGTCACGGTGCCGGTGCTGGAGTCCATGTGTGGATCACCGGTGAAGACGATGCCGCCGCCCTGGTGCGCGTTGAGTTGCACACGCGAGGGGAACCATCGGCTCATGGCCCGGGCCGTGGCCACGGTGGACCACAGCTGATTGGGCGCAGCCGCGTACTCGCGTTCGAATACGATGGCGGGCCGGTCATCGATCAACTCGTAGGCACCGTCAAAATTCTGCGGGTCATTTCTCATCACGGGTACGGACTCCTTGGTCGGGGCCTCGGGTTCGGCGCGTTCGAGCGCGCCGTGGTTCACCTATTCAATCCGCCGCCCGGGTTTCCCACAACTACCAACGTGATTAACGCCGACGGCGCCGCACGAGACATACTCGCGCGGCGCCGTCGGCGATCAGAAGGTCCCGGAGGCCCCCATCAAGCCGAGACCGGGGAATCCTCCGGGGACTTGAGGTTGTGACGGCGGTTCTTGAGGATGCGATCCATGATGGTCGCGATTGCGCCGTCTCCGGTGACGTTGCAGGCCGTGCCGAACGAGTCGATGGCAATGTAGGTGGCGATCATGAGGCCTACTGCGGTTTCGTCGAATCCGAGGACGGACTGCAGGACGCCCACGGCGGCCATGATCGCGCCGCCGGGGACACCGGGAGCGGCCACCATGGTGACTCCCAAGAGGAAGATGAAGCCCACGAACTGCCACGAGTCGATGGGCATCCCCGTGATGGTCATGATGGCCAACGAGAACAACACGATTTTCATGGTGGAGCCCGAAAGGTGGATGGTGGCGCACAAAGGGATGGTGAATCCGGCGACCCGGTCGTCCACACCGTTGCGGGCCGCGCTCTTGAGCGTGATGGGGATCGTCGCTGCGGAGGACGACGTGCCCAGAGCGGTCGCATAGGCGGGGAGCATGTTCTTGAGCAGCACGAACGGGTTGCGCTTGGCCACGATTCCGGCCACCACGTACTGGATGACCAGGATGACCACGGTCATGATGAATGCCAGCACCACGATGCGGAGGAACGTGGAGATGATCGTGGCGATCTGGCCGTTCATGGTGATGCTCATGAACATGCCGAAAATGTAGATCGGCAACAGCGGGATGATGACCTTTTCCACGATGAGCATGATGATCACGCGCAGTTCGTCGAAGCCCTTGTGCAGCGACTGGCCCTTGATCATGGTGATGCCCACGCCCAGGCAGAAGGACAACACCAGGGCAGTCATCACGTCGAAGACCGGGGGCATGGTGATTTCGAAGAACCCGGACAGCGCGTGGTCCTCGGGGTTTTCCAAGGAACCGACCGAACTGTGGTCACCCAACAGCCACGGGTAACTGGCCTTGGCCACCAAGAAGGCCAGGAGGCCCGCGAAGACGGTGGATCCGTAAGCGATCCCTGCGGTTACGGCCAGCCACTTACCCGCGCCACGCCCGAGATCCGCAATGGCCGGGGTCACCAGCGCCACGATCAGCACGGGGATCAAGAACCCCAGGAACTGGCTGAAGATGCCATTAAAGGTCAGAAAAACACGTGCGACACCTTCGGGGAAGAACAGGCCACACACGATGCCCAGCACAATGGCCACCAGCACCCGCAGCAGCAGGTTTTTGGACAGGGAACGAAGACTCATGGTTCAAGATCTCTCGGGACAAGGAGGGGTATCGGTTCAACGACACGTTCTCACGATTATGACCGCACCAACGACGCTGACGCCGTCCGTTTCGAACGGCGGTGACCAAGCTGACCCACGGTTGAGGGGACGCCGACCGCGTCCCCTTTGTAGAATGCAATGAACATTACCGCGACGCATCACGTCGCTTCCACGCTTTTGGCCCCCCGGGCCCACAAGGAGATCCCTTTGACCGATTCCGAACAGTACGGTTCCCGCGACAATTCCGAGCGTTCCGGCGGAGACCGACGCCGCGGCTCGGGCGGGCCCGGCGGCTGGAACAACCG
>JAKDKI010000190.1 GCA_030453435.1 Kocuria sp. | reverse complement strand
GAGTACACCTCGTTTTCTGGTCACCCGTGAGATCCCGGAACCGGGACCGTCCATCCTGAAGGAAGCGGGCGACGTCGTGGTCAATGACGGCATGAGTGCGGATGAACTGCGCGATGCTGTGACCAGTGGAGAGTACGACGTGGTGCTCACGCAGGTTTCCGACAAGTTCGATGCCCAGCTATTGGCGGAGGCCAAGATCCGCGGGATCGCGAACTACGCCGTGGGTTACAACAACATCGACGTTGCGGCCGCCGCCGAGCACGGGATCGCCGTGGGCAACACCCCGGACGTGCTCAATGACGCCACCGCCAATACGGCCATGCTCCTGCTGTTGGGGGCCGCACGTCGTGCGCACGAGGCCTCCCAGTACCTGCGGGAGGGGAAGTTCACGGGCATTGGGCCCAACCTGTTGGTCGGTCAGGACGTCACGGGCGCCACGCTGGGCATCGCGGGCATGGGTCGGATCGGTAAGGCCATGGCGCACCGGGCACTGGGCTTCGGCATGAAGGTGATCTTCACGCAGCGCCCGCCCGAGGATCGTCCGGTGTCCGACGACGAGCTGGGCGATCTGGCCGGGCGCGTGACCCAGGTTCCGTGGGACGAGCTGATCGAGACGAGTGATTACATCTCGTTGCACGTGCCGCTCACGGAGGAGACCACTCACCTCATTGATGCTGATGTTCTGCGGCGGATGAAGTCCACCGCGGTGCTGGTGAACACCGCCCGCGGTCCCGTAGTTGATGAAAATGCATTGGTTCGGGCACTGCGTGACGGTGAAATCTTCGCCGCTGGACTGGATGTGTTCGAGAACGAGCCTCGGATGGCTGACGGCCTGGCCGAGCTGCCCAACGCATTCCTGCTGCCGCATGTGGGTTCGGCCGAGGTCGGTTCCCGCGCGGGCATGGCGCGCAAGGCCGCGGAGAACGCCGTGGCCATGGCCCGGGGCGAGACCCCGCCGTACGAGGTGAAGTCTTAGGTTTCCCCGACCGCCACGCGTTCAGCCCTGCCGCGTGGTGTGGTCGGCGGCCTGTGCAGACTGATCGACGGTAACGCCGGATCCGGATCGAATCCAGGTCGTACCGTTGATCAGAGTGCAGACTATCGGCGCAGTTCCGCGATGATCTGTGCAGTGGCGCGGATCGTGTGATCGATGTCAGCCTCGGCAGTTTCCTTGCCCAGGCTGAAGCGCACGGATGTGGTGGCTATTTCCGCGGGAACCGCCATTGCCGTGAGCACGTGGGAGGGCTCCGATGAGCCGGTGGCGCACGCCGATCCGGATGAGACCAGCACTCCCTGATTCTCCAGGTCCACGAGCACGGTCTCACCGTTCACGCCGGGGAAGCAGAAGGATGCGTTGGTGGGTAGCCGCGTAGTTCCGTTCAGCCCCGCCGACGTCGCTGCGGTTGCGTTGGCCGCGACGCCCAATCCCTGGAAATTCACTGTTTCACGCGGATCCGGGCCGGTCAGGAGAGCGCCTGGAACGGAGCCGAGGATTCCGTCGATCAATCGGTTGCGCAGGGTGGAGATGCGGGCTGCGTAGTGTTCTCGCTCCCTCTCAGCCAACTCGAGGGCGGTGGCCAGCCCCACGGCACCGGCCACGTTGGAGGTTCCAGAGCGGCGTCCGCGCTCGTGTCCCCCGCCGCTCATGAGCGAACGCAGGGGAGTGCCGCGCTTGACCCACAGCATGCCGATGCCCTGTGGGGTGCCCATCTTGTGACCCGCCAGGCTCAGTGCGCTGACGCCGAGCTCATTGGCGTTCAACGGAAGAGCTCCCGCGCCCTGGATCGCGTCCGTGTGCAGCGGAACTCCGTGTTCGGCAGCAATTTCGGCCAGGGCAGGGATGTTCTGGACCGTTCCCACTTCATTATTCGCGAGCATTACGGAGGCCACGGCCACCGAGCTGGGGGAGGAGGTGTGAGCGGTGCCGGAGCGAGCGTCGTCGTCGTGAGTCAAGGCGGCGCGGAAGGTGTCGGGGGAGACGAAACCCTTCGAATCCACGGGCAGCTCGGACGCTGAAAAGCCCTCGAACTGGGCGAGGAAGCGCGCGGATTCGAGGACGGCGTCGTGCTCGATGGCGCTGATCAGCACGCGGTTGCGATCCGGCTGGCGCTCGCGGCGGGCCAGGGCGATGCCCTTGACCGCCAAGTTGTCGGCCTCGGTGCCGCCAGAGGTGAAGATGATCTCCCCGGGGCGGGCACCGAGGACAGCGGCGACGCGCTCGCGGGCGTCGTCCAAGGCGCGTGCGGCACGTTGCCCGCGCTCGTGATGACTGGACGCGTTGCCGAACTCCTGAGTGAGCCACGGCCACATGGCTTCGAGCACCTCGCGACGCGGCGCGGTGGTGGCTGCGTGATCCAGGTAGATCATGGCGTGGCCTTTCGTTGTAGCTGACGTGTCGTGCCCGTGACGCGCGATGCGGGGTGCTGTAAAGATGGACTATGGAAGAAAACACGCTAACCTCCATTGCCCAGGACATGCTGAACAAGGCGCGCGAAGCGTCCAGTGGTCGTTCCGCGCACAACCTGTACGGCGGCCGCGAGCACAAGTTGCAGCAGACCATGATCGCGCTGGTTCAAGGCCAGGACCTCAAGGAACACGAGAATCCCGGTGAGGCCACGATCCAAGTGATCATCGGCCAGGTCGAGTTGATCGCCGGTGACGAATCGATCACCCTGCACTCCTCCGATCACGCCGTGATTCCGCAGCAGCGCCACTCCCTGCATGCTCATGAGGACTCCGTGGTGTTGTTGACGCTGGTGGGAAAGGGCTAGTCCAGGGCGATATCCAGGCCCAGGTCCAGCGCGCGCACCGAGTGGGTGAGCGCGCCGACCGAGATGACGTCCACGCCGGTCGATGCGACCTTGCCGATGGTTTCGAGCGTGATGCCTCCGGAGGCCTCCACGATCGCTCGACCGTCCACCATGGCCACGCCGCTGACCAGATCCGCGTGGGCAAAGTTGTCGAGCATGATCGTGTCCACACCGCCGGCCAGGACGTCCTCGATCTGATCGAGCCGGTCCACCTCGACTTCCAGGTGTGTCGTGTGAGGCATCTTCCGGCGCAGCTCGCGCAGCGCGTGGGTGATTGTCGCGCCACCAGCCGTGAGCACGGCCAAGTGATTGTCCTTGAGCATCACGGCGTCCGAGAGACCGAAGCGGTGGTTGCGCCCGCCACCGCAGGTCACAGCGTGCTTCTCTAGCGCTCGCAGTCCCGGGGTGGTCTTGCGGGTGTCGGCCACGCGGGTGCGCGTGATGGTTCCGGCGGGTAGTTTGTTGGCGCTCTCCACCTGCGTAACAGCCTTCTCGACCTCGGCCACGTACCGGGCGGTGAGCGTGGCAATTCCGGACATCCGCTGCGCCAGGTTCAGCACCGTGCGTTCCGCGGTCAACAGAGGCCGTGCAGGACCCGTGATAGTTGCGATGTCGGTGCCCGGGGTGATCTTGCCGCCATCAAGCACGTGGAGCGTGACCTCCAGGCGCGGGTCCACGGTGGTGAAGCCCGTACGAATGACCTCCTCGCCGGCGAACACGCCCTCTTCGCGCGAAGTGATGGTGGCTGTGGCGGATGCCTCGGTGGGGATCACGAGTTCCGAGGTGATGTCACCCCACGGGGCATCCTCGGCAAGGCTCGAGCGGATCACGGCTTCAACGGCTGAGCGAGTCAGCATGGACTGTCCTTTCGTGGGCGGGGGTCACGGATCGCGCGGCAACCCACCCGGTGCTTACGGCCTGTTGGGGATCGGTCGCGGGGTAATCCACACGCTGATGGGCACCGCGGGATTCTGTGCGGGCCAGCGCGGCGGTCACCAGCGCGTGCCCCACGGTCAGGAGATGTCGGTCTTCGATGTCGGCCAGGGTTTCGGGGGCGCTCGCATCCGGTACCGACGACGACGCCGCGAGCCAGCCCTCCAGCCTCGCCATCGCCTGCTCGAGTCCCTCCGCGGTGCGGAAGACGCCGACGCCCTGCCACAAAGTGTGTTGGAGGGCTTCGCGGGAGAAGGGCTCGGTTGTCCTGATCGTTCCTGAGGGAGCCAGGTCGATGCTGTCGGTTGAAACCGGGAACGTTGAGGGCGCGGCGGCCCTGCCGGAACCGCTGCTCGCGGACCCACGTTGTGCCCCGGACCAGGGTTCGGACACCAGTTCACCAATGCGCCGCCCGAAGACGGCAGCTTCCAGCAGGGAGTTGGAGGCCAAACGGTTGGCCCCGTGCATGCCGGTGCTCGAGCACTCCCCGGCGGCCCACAGGCCAGCTACGCTGGTGCGCCCCAGCTCATCGGTGACGATTCCACCCATGAGATAGTGCGCGGCCGGGCTCACGGGAACCAGTTCCGTGGCCCAGTCGATGCCGTGAGCCTTCAGGTTCGCATCGATGGTCGGGAACCGGCGGGCCAGGAATTCTGCTCTCGACAGCCCATCCGGAACGGGAATGGTCGAGCAGTCCAGGTACGCGGCGCCATCCGGAGAGCCGGTGCGAACAGCGAAGACAGCTCGGGCCACAACGTCCCGCGGTGCGAGTTCCGCGCGCGGGTCCGCATCGGTCATAAAGCGATGACCGTGCTGATCCCGCAGGACCGCACCCTCGCCGCGAACTGCCTCCGAGATCAGGAACGATCCCGGTGCTGCCAAGGCCGTGGGGTGGAACTGGAAGAACTCCAGATCCCGAACCTCGGCGCCGGCGCGCAGAGCCAGTGCGATGCCGTCCCCGGTCGCTACCTCGGGGTTGGTCGTATACGGATACAGCTGACCGGCCCCACCGGTTGCGAGTACCACGTGATCGGCGGCGAGGAACTCCTCGGGGCCCAACTTGCCGCCAGGAAGCACGGGCCGGATCGTGACACCGATGGAACGTAGACCATTAGTCAGCACGCCGGTGACCAGCGTGTATTCCATAAGTCGTATATCTCCGACTGCC
>JAKDKI010000189.1 GCA_030453435.1 Kocuria sp. | reverse complement strand
ATCGAACCCGCGTAGCCAGTTTGGAAGACTGGGGCTCTACCATTGAGCTACACCCCCGGGGACACCGAAAGATTACACGAGGGGTCGGGCGCTCGCCAATTCAGCCCCATTTCACCGCTGCCGAGGGCGGAATTTCAGTTCAGAGGCCCATGACACGTTAGACTTGCACGATGTTGGTGTGTCCAGGGTCTATTTTTGTGCCCGCGGGTAGCCAATAACCATCGGAAATACACCGGCAACGGGGTGTAGCGCAGTGGCTAGCGCGCCTGCTTTGGGAGCAGGAGATCGCAGGTTCGAGTCCTGTCACCCCGACGTCTGAGCGCTCATCCGCCATGCAGTGGCAGGGAGCGCTCGTTGACCGACCGGGCCAAACCTTGGCCCGTGAGAACTGTTCATCCACGACCCCAGGAGTACAACGGAAGTGAAGAGCGCCGTCGAGAAACTCAACCCCACCGAGGCGAAGATCACCGTTGAGATCCCTTACGCCGATCTCAAGCCGTTTGTCGCAGAGACGTACAAGCAGCTGGCCGATCAGATTCAGATCCCCGGATTTCGCAAGGGTAAGGTCCCCTCGAAGCTCATCGACCAGCGCGTTGGCTTCGACTTCGTGATCGAAAATGCCCTAAACGAGGGCCTCAACGACTTCTACCAGCAGGCACTCGCCGAGAACGAGTTGACCCCGCTGTCCCAGCCGCAGGTCGAGGTTCTGGCCAAGCCGGAATCCGACAACCGCGAGGCTGACACCAAGGTCGAGATCAACGTGGCCATCCGCCCCGAGATCGAGCTGCCCGACTACAAGGGCCTCAAGGTCGAGGTCGAGGCACGTGAGGCCACGGCAGAGGACGAGCAGAAGGCACTGGACGAGCTACGCGCCCGTTTCGGCACCCTCAAGTCCGTTGACCGTCCCGCTGCCGAGGGCGACCACGTCACCCTGGACCTGCAGGCTCTGGTCGACGGTGAAGAAGTTGACGCAGCCAACGACCTCTCCTACGAGGTGGGCTCCGGAACCATGCTCGAGGGCATGGACGAGGCCGTGACCGGTCTGTCCGCAGATGAGGATGCGACCTTCGAAACCAAGCTGGCCGGCGGCGAGCACTCCGGTGCAGACGCCACCGTCAAGGTCAAGGTCACCGCGGTCAAGGAGCGCGAGCTGCCCGAGGCCGACGACGAGTTCGCCCAGCTGGCCTCCGAGTTCGACACCATTGACGAGCTCAAGGAAGACCTCAAGAAGCAGGCTTCCGAGTCCGCAGTGGTCGAACAGGGCATCGAGGCTCGTGACAAGGTTCTGGACAAGCTCGTGGAGCTCATCGAGGTTCCGGTTCCCGAGAAGGTCATCGAGGATCAGCTGACCCAGCACTTCGATTCGCCGGAGGCCCAGGCTTCCGCCGAGCCCGATCACGACACGGATGAGCACCGCGCCGAGGTTCGCGCCAACGCCGAGACCGCTTTCCGCAACGAGATCATCCTCGATGCAGTGGCCGAGGCCGAAGAAGTCGGCGTGGAGCAGTCCGAGCTGATCGACTACATCATCAACATGTCCCAGCAGTACGGCATGGACCCCAACCAGTTCGCACAGATGCTGGACGGCTCCGGCCAGGCCGGCATGATGGTGGGCGAGGTGCGCCGCCGTAAGGCTCTCGCCAAGGTCCTCGAGTACGCCACGGTCACCGATTCCAAGGGCAACGAGGTGGACCTGTCCGCCTTCGTCGGTTCCGACGATGAAGAGGCCGCTGCCGAAGAGGCAGAGACTGTCGAGACCGAAGCCAAGTAAGCATCCGTGAGCCCGCTTCACGCGGGCGCACAGTGGCTCACAACGACGCCGCAGGGAGCCTTCCACGCGAAGGTTGCCTGCGGTGTCGTCGTGTGTCCGGGACCATGCGCCAGCAGCGAACAATAGGGCTGTGCCCGCGAAACGGCGCGGGTACGGCACTACGCTGCTGAGACAGAAAGTGTTCATGGGTTGCTGTGCGCCCGGCGCGCGCAACCCCGCCCAGAAGAAAGAGGCATTCCATGACCTCCACTCCCATCCAGCCGTACGGTGCCGCACCGGTCACTCCGCGCATGGAGGACGGGGCGCCCAACGGTCAGGACGATTACGTCTACAACCGTTTGCTCAAGGAACGCATCATCTGGCTCGGCTCCGAGGTGCGTGACACCAACGCCAACCTGATCTGCTCGCAGATGCTGTTGCTTTCTGCCGAGGATCCCGAGGCGGACATCTTCCTGTACATCAACTCCCCGGGTGGCTCCGTCACCGCGGGCATGGCCATTTACGACACCATGCAGTTGATCCCCAACGACGTGGTGACCGTGGCCACCGGCCTGGCTGCTTCCATGGGGCAGTTCCTGCTGTCCTCGGGTACCAAGGGCAAGCGCTACGCGACCCCCAACGCCCGCATCCTCATGCACCAGCCCTCCGGCGGCATGGGTGGCACGGCATCCGACATCCGTGTGCAGGCCGAGCTCATCCTGTCCATGAAGAAGCGCCTGGCCGAGTTGACGGCCGAGCAGACCGGTCAGGATCTCGAGACCATCCTTCGCGACAATGACCGCGACAACTGGTTCGACGCCGAGCGTGCCTTGGAATACGGGTTCTTCGACCACATCGCTCAGTCCGCCGGCAACGTGACCGGTGGCGGCGGAACCATGCGGGACTCCAAGTAACCAGCCGTAGCTGTCACGAACCACTTCAAGAATTTCAGGACGGAACAATGAATTTGCCTCACGCCACTGCACCGCAGTTGCCCACCAGCCGCTACGTGATTCCGGACTTCGAAGAGCGCACACCCTACGGCTACCGCCGCCAGAACCCGTACACCAAGCTGTTCGAAGATCGCATCATCTTCCTGGGCGTCCAGGTGGACGACACCTCCGCTGACGACATCATGTCGCAGTTGCTGGTGCTCGAGTCCCAGGACCCGGACCGCGACATCACCATGTACATCAACTCCCCGGGCGGTTCGTTCACGGCCATGACGGCCATTTACGACACCATGCAGTACATCCGCCCCGAGATCCAGACCGTGTGCCTGGGTCAGGCTGCGTCCGCAGCGTCCGTGCTGCTGGCCGGTGGCACCCCGGGCAAGCGCCTGGCTCTGCCCAACGCCCGCGTGCTGATCCACCAGCCCGCCATGGAGGGCCAGGGCGGCGGTCAGGCCTCGGACATCGAGATCCAGGCCAACGAGATCATGCGCATGCGTACCTGGTTGGAAGAGACCATGGCGCTGCACACCAACAAGTCCGCTGATGAGATCAACCGCGATATCGAACGCGACAAGATCCTCACGGCCAAGGATGCGCTGGAGTACGGCATCATCGACCAGGTGCTGGAATCTCGTAAGATTAACAAGCCTGCCACCGTCACCCAGTAGGACGAGTAGGCTGAGCGGCGTCGCGGGAGAGTTTTTCTCCGGCGGCGCCGCTGCGCGTCACGTACAGGTGTCGAGCTTTGGTGCACCTTCCGCCCTCGCCTAAAGTGGTTCCGAGGGCAAACGTCTAGATGAACTGTGAGGATTGGCTATGGCGCGCATTGGGGAGAGCGTTGATCTGCTCAAATGCTCCTTCTGCGGTAAGAGCCAGAAGCAGGTGCGCAAGCTCATTGCCGGGCCTCGCGTGTACATCTGCGACGAGTGCATCGAACTGTGCAACGAGATCATTGAAGAGGAGCTCACCGAGGTCGAGGAAACCGACCAGATGGAGCTTCCACGCCCGCAGCAGATCCACGATCATCTACAGGAGTACGTGATCGGGCAGGACACCGCCAAGCGGGCTCTGTCCGTGGCCGTGTACAACCACTACAAGCGCATCCGCGCGGGGGTCTCCGGGCAGACTCTGTCGATTGCCGGTTCCGACGGCAACGAAGAAGATATCGAAGTGGCCAAGTCCAACATTTTGTTGGTGGGCCCCACCGGTTCCGGCAAGACCTATCTGGCGCAGTCCTTGGCTCGTAAACTGGACGTACCGTTCGCCGTGGCCGATGCCACATCCCTCACCGAGGCCGGATATGTAGGTGAAGACGTTGAAAATATTCTCCTCAAACTCATCCAAGCTGCCGATTTCGATATCAAGAAAGCGGAGCAGGGGATTATTTACATCGACGAAATCGACAAGATTTCGCGTAAATCTGAGAACCCCTCGATCACGCGGGACGTATCGGGTGAAGGGGTCCAGCAAGCGCTCCTGAAGATCCTGGAGGGAACCGTCGCCTCGGTTCCCCCGCAGGGCGGGCGTAAGCATCCCCAGCAGGAGTTCCTGCACATTGACACCACCAATGTGCTCTTCATCGTGGCGGGAGCATTCGCCGGTCTCGATGAGATCGTGCAACAGCGCACGGGCAAGAAGGGCATCGGTTTCGGGGCTGCCATCCGTGACACCTCCGAGGTCGATCTGACCGGTCAGGTGCGCCCGGAGGACCTGCTGAAATTCGGCCTGATCCCCGAGTTCATCGGTCGTTTGCCCGTTGTGACCACGCTGTCCAAATTGTCGGTGTCGGACATGGTCCGGATTCTCACCGAACCCAAGAACTCTTTGGTCAAGCAGTACCGCAAGCTCTTCCAACTCGATGGCGTGGAGCTCACCTTCGACCCGCAGGCCCTGGAGGCCATCGCCGAATTGGCGATCGAGCGGGGCACGGGCGCCCGCGGTTTGCGCGCGATCCTGGAAGACATCCTCATGCCGGTGATGTTCGATCTGCCCAGCCGTGACGATGTCGCTGCGGTGCTGGTCACCGCGGACTCCGTGACAAAGCTGAGCGACCCCGAGGTCTTTACGCACGAGATGATCGAAGCGGAGCGGCGTCGTCACAAGTCCGCGTAACGCACGAACATCTCCTGTAAACAACGCATTCGTCTGTTGAAAGGTAACCGTATGTCTGAGAAGCAGCACGTAGATTTCTGGTTCGATCCGTTGTGCCCGTGGGC
>JAKDKI010000188.1 GCA_030453435.1 Kocuria sp. | reverse complement strand
GGTGCTCGAGGACCCGCACCGGTTCCTCGAAGTCGACGAACGCGTTGAGCCCGTACCCCATGGTGTTCTTCATGGCGAACAGCCGCTCAATGGTGCGTACTGACGCGGGGTTCTGGTTGACCCGCTGGTGCAACCGAAGCAGGCCCTCGTGAAGGTCGGGTTCGGCGGCGCGTAACTGCGCATTAGCATCCGCATCTGCGGTGTTGATGACCGTGCCGGAGGGTAGCACCACGGTCATGGATTCAAGGGTCCGGTACGTGTTGAACTCGGTGCCGCACGCCATGCCCGACGAGTTATTGGCCACCACACCGCCCACGGTGCACGCGGCCTCACTCGCGGGGTCCGGGCCCAGCTTGTAACCGTGCGGCGCCAGGCGGGCGTTGACCTGCCGAATGGTGATACCGGGCTGAACACGCACGCGGGCACCGTTGTCCAAGACCTCGATGTCGCGGAAGTGACGGCGAGTATCCACCAGAACCTGATCGGACACGGCCTGACCGGACAATGATGTGCCACCCGAACGCAACGTGAGACCCAGTCCGTGACGCGCGGCCGCGGCGAAAACGCTGCCCACATGCTCCGCATTCTGAGGGCGCACCACGGCCTGGGGCTGCAGTAGGTAATGAGAGGCGTCGTGAGCGAGAACTCGGCGCTCCAACTCACTTTCGGTGATGGTGTTCGCACCGCAAGCCCGGCGCACCTGCGCTACGAATTGCTCAACGGCAGTAACGGCCTGGTCTTGGACGGGTGCGCTCATGAGATGCTCCTGCGTGGTGTGACGGTGCTGGCACCCATGATAAGACCACAGGTCGACATGCACACGACACCGCTGTTCCGCGCGTGGCTCGGAGAGTTGCTGACCCGGGTGACAGTGGGGGGACTCCATCGGAGCCCTTGTCTGCAAGAGCCCTCGGACATCAGTAACCCTTAGTCCGTGAGCGTGACCAGAACCGCCTGGGGCGGGCAGAACAACCGCACGGGAGCAAAGCGGGATTCACCCAGCCCCTGAGAGATGTTCACCGGAACACCCCGGTGATCGATCAGCCCCTTGCAGATGGCCGGGTCCAGATCGCAGTTGCTCACCAGAGCACGGCCACCGGGCAGGCACACCTGACCGCCGTGGGTGTGTCCGGCGAAGATGAGGTCGGCGCCGTCCGCGACGAATCGGTCAAGGGTCCGCAGGTACGGTGCGTGCGCCACGCCGATTCGGAGGGCGGCGGCGCGGTCCCCGGACGAGACTGGTGAAAAACCGGGGTGGCGGTCGTAGGCCAGATGTGGATCGTCCACGCCCGAGAAGTCGAGCACGGTGTCGCGCACGCGGAGGCGATCGTGGCGGTTGATGAGCCCGGTCCAGCCGGCGGCGTCGAAGGCGCGGTGCATGTCCTCGGTGGGTAGCCGCGTGTTGTCGACAGGATCTTCGCTGGCCGTGGTCTTCCACAAGTACCGGAAGGGATTCTTGAGCTCCGGGGCGAAGTAGCAGTTGGAGCCGGGCACATACACGCCCGGGAAGTCGAAGAGCGGCTCCAGGATCTCCAGCAGATACGGCAGGGCCCGCATATGGGAGAGGTTGTCGCCGGTGTCGATCACCAGGTCCGGGCGGAGAGCGGCCAGCGACTGCACGAAGCGCTTCTTGGCTTCCTGTCCAGGGACCGTGTGCAGATCGGAGACGTGAAGGATCCGCAGCGGGCGGGATCCCTCGGGTAAGGCCCGCACGGTCTCCTGCCGCAACTGGAAACGACGGCGCTCGCCGAGGACCGCCCACGCGGCCGTGCCCGCGCCCGCCGCACCCACCCCTGCGGTGACTGCGGCGGCCACGCGGACACCGTTACTCATAGAACTCAATTGTCGGACTGGTTGCTATTGCCCAGGACCCGCGAGGGCGGATCGGAGAACTGGCCGGTGTCATAGTCCCGAGCCACGTCACGCATGAAGTTCTGCCACTGCGTACCCGCGTAGGTGGAGCCGTCCACCCAATCGGTGTCCGAGCCACCGGTGCGCCCGCCGATGGACAGCCCGTTCAGGGAACGGGAACCCAGCTCGTAGTTACCAACCCACGAGGCAGTGGACAGGCCCTTGGTGTAGCCCACCATCCAGGTCTGCGTGGAGTTGTCGGTGGTACCCGTCTTGGCCGCAGAGGCCCCCGGGAGTCCGATGGAGCGCTGCCAGCCGGAACCACGCACCAGTACCTGATCCAGCGTGTAGTTCACACCCTGAGCCACTTCTTCCTTGATGGCGCGTTCGCACTTGTCTGCGGGGACGTCATAGGTCTTGCCGGTGAAGTCTTCAACCTTGGTCATGGAGCGGACCTCACACATCACGCCGTCGTTGGCGAACGCTGAGAATGCCCGGGCCATGGTCATCGGAGCAATATCCGCCGAACCTCCGAGCAGCGAGGACAGGATGGTGGTGTCAACCGGTTCGCCGGTCTTGCCGTCGTGGATGCCCAGGCTCTCGGACATCTTGCCGATGTCGCACAGGTCCAGCTCGGCCGCCATGGCGAACAGGGCGGAGTTGATGGAGTTGTAAATGCCGTAGTCCACTTGCATGCGACGTTCGTAACCGCGTTCCGCGTTCTGGAATTCGAACCCGTTACCGTCGTCTCCGGGCTCGTACTTCACGCCACCGGGCAAGCAGGACGCCTCCCATTGGTAATCCGCGGGGTAGTGGGTGCGGCGAGCATCAATGGTCTCGTTGACGGTCTTGCCGTCGTTGATCCACTGGGCCAATGTCACCGGTTTGTAGGTCGAACCGGCCTGGAAGCCACCGGCACCACCCATGGTGGTGTCCACGTTGAAGTTGTACGTGGTATTGGAGTCTCCCTCGGCACCCGAGTAGAAGGTGTTCTGGGCCATCGAGGCGATGTGGCCGTTCTCGGGCTCCAGCGACACCAGTGCGGTGGAGACATTGTCCGGGTTGTCGTCACGGGGCTGAGTGTTGTTGACCTCACGCTCGGCAGCACGCTGTGCGTTCATGTCCAGCGTGGTGTGAATCGTGAGGCCGCCGCGCTGAAGGGTTGCCAAACGCTCGTCCGGGGTGGCACCGAAAGCCTCGGACTGCATGAACTCGTTCTGAACGTAATCGCAGAAGTACGGTGCGGTCTCAGCGGCGGTGCAACCGGAGTTGCTCGCGTGGATATCGAGATCCAGGGGAGCCGCTACTGCCTGGTCATGCTCCTGCTGTGTGATGGCGTCGGTCTGGAGCATGGTGTCCAGCACCAGGTTTCGGCGCTGCTCAGAGGCTTCAGGGTTGACCTGCGGGTTGTAGTAGTTGGGGGACTGCACCATGCCGGCCAGGGTGGCGGACTGCTGGATGTTCAGCTCGGAGGCGGGGATGCCCCAGAAGTACTGGGCGGCTGCCTCGACACCGTAGTTCTGGCCGCCGAACAACACGATGTTCAGGTAGCCCTCCAGGATTTCGTCCTTGGACATTTCCTGTTCCATGGACAGCGCCAGCTTGATCTCCTTGATCTTGTCCACCACGCCCTTGTCGGAACCAATGGTGCTGGCTTGCTCGCCGGCACGAACCTGCTGGTCGATCAGCAGGTTGTTCACGTACTGCTGCGTGATGGTGGAGGCGCCCTGTCGGGCACTGGGACGCAAGATGTTGTTACCCATGGCGCGGACGATGCCGCCCGGGTCAACGCCGCCGTGCTGGTAGAACTCACGGTCCTCGATGGCCAGGATGGCATCCTGCATGTTCGGAGACATGTCTTCCAGATCGACCGGTTCACGGTTCTGGGCGAAGAACGTGGCAATTTCGGTGCCGTCGCGAGCGACCACCGTGGAGGAACGGGACAGCGGCCCCATTTCCATCTCGTCCGGGAGAGACTTGAACCATCCGATGGAAGCGTTGGAAGCCATGCCGACTGCCGCTGCGGGCGGAACGAGTAACCCTGCTGCCACGATGCCTGCGACTACAGAGGTGGCGAGGAATGCCACAACATTGCCGAAGACCGAGGTGGACTCGGAGTCCGAATTCTTGCGTGATGCCATTGCGCCAGTGTACAAGCCGTGACTGGGAGCAAGGGTGCACCCGAGAGCACTGTCACAGTGGTTCGTCAGCAAACTTTGAACGGACACGGCCGGGGGCTGGCACTAGGGTGGTGATCATGACCACTTGGGAGTATGCAACCGTTCCGCTCATGATCCACGCTACTAAGCAGATCCTCGACAACTGGGGTGACGATGGCTGGGAGTTGGTGACCGTCCTGCCGGGCACCCAGACCGCTGATGTTCCGGCCGCTAACGTCAACGCCCCGGTTCAAACCAACCCCATCGCGTATTTCAAGCGACCCAAGAACTGATCGACCTGCACCGAAAGGGCCAGTAAGAACTATGAGCAGTTCGATTGAAGAACGCATTGAAGAACTAGGCCTCACCTTGCCGGAGGTCTCAGCCCCCGTTGCGGCCTACGCCCCGGCCGCGGTCACCGGCAAGTACGTGTACACCGCCGGTCAGCTGCCGTTCATCGACGGCGCTCTGCCCGCCACTGGTGTGGTGAGCGAGACCGAGGGTGAGAACCACGTCAGCCCGGAACGCGCCAAGGAATTGGCCGCCCGCTCCGCACTTAACGCTGTGGCAGCCGTGAAGGCTCAGATCGAAGACCTGGACCGTGTGGTCCGCGTCGTGAAAGTCACCGGGTTCGTGGCCTCCGCATCCGATTTCTACGGTCAGCCCGGCGTGATCGACGGCGCGTCCACACTTTTGGGCGACATCTTCGGTGAAAAGGGCAAGCACGCCCGCTCGGCAGTGGGTGTGAGCGTATTGCCGCTGAACTCGCCCGTGGAGGTCGAACTGATTGTCGAGTTCAGCTAGAGCCACCGCCCGCGGATCCTCGGAACGGCTGTTCCACGTTCCGCAGGCGCACCGGAAGGCCGCGTTGGCCTGGTTGGATCGAGGCGTAGGAATCCACGGTTCGGCCCCCAGGCACGCG
>JAKDKI010000187.1 GCA_030453435.1 Kocuria sp. | reverse complement strand
ATGATCGTTAAGGTACCAAGTCCACTCACGCGTTGGGTGAACAGCGCTCCTCGTCGCGCGCCGGAGCGGTAGACTCAAGAGTTCTTAGAAGACATATGAACGCCCCAGCCCACAGGGTCGGAGCGCAACAAGAGAAACTGAGGTGATCCGCGTGCCCACGGGCAAAGTCAAGTGGTTCGATGCCGAGAAGGGTTTCGGATTTCTGGCAACGGATGATGGACAGGAAGTGTTCTTGCATTCCTCCGCCCTGCCCCAAGGCGTCACCACGGTAAAACCGGGGACCCGTATGGATTTCGGCATAGCAGCTGGGCGTCGCGGTGCTCAGGCATTGTCCGCCACCCTCATTGGCAAGCCGCCCTCGGTGGCTCGCAACACCCGCAAACCGGCGGAAGAAATGGCCGTCCTGACGGAGGACCTGATCCGCCTGCTGGACGACATGTCCAACGGCTTGCGCAAGGGTCGCTACCCGGATCGTGCCCATGGTCAAAAGATCGCCTCCATCCTGCGAACCGTGGCGGATGAGCTTGATGTCTGAGGAGACCACACTTCAGTCCGAAGCCACCGGCGATGAAGCGCGACAGTCGGCTGCGGCAGCCACTGTGTGGCGTCGCGCGCCGAAACAGGACGCCACGCTCGCACAGGCTGTGGACCTGGCCCGCCAGGCCGTTGTGGAATCGGCCGGGGCGGACAACGTGGGCGAGCACGTGGGTATTGACGTTCATGAAGATCGTTTGCTGACCCACCTGTTCGCCTGCACCATGGCCGGCTACCCGGGGTGGACATGGTTCGCCACCGTTGCGAGGGCGCCACGGACCAAACTGGTGACCGTGTGCGAGGTCGGTTTGTTGGCCGGAGAGAAATCGCTCTTGGCTCCGGAGTGGGTTCCGTGGGAGGAACGCATGCAGGCGGTCAATGAACAGAACCACGATGAAGGCAAAGCGGACAAGGACCCGCAGGGCGAGCACGAGACGGCCACAAGTTCTGAGTCCTCCGGGTCAGACGATGCTTCCGAGACTTCGGACTCGGAAACGCACACCGCCGAGGCCGACGCCGAGCCGGCCACCAACGGTGGCACTCCCGACCGGAAGGAAGCTCCAGAGTCTGGCACCGATAATCAGAACGAGGCGTCATCGTAAAACGCCCTTCCACTGCCGATGAAGCCAACGAACGCCCCGGCCCCGCGGAAACGCCGGGGACGGGGATGTTTCGTTCTCTGAGGATCCGCAATTACCGCTTGTGGTTCACCGGGGCATTGGTGTCGAACATGGGCACGTGGATGCAGCGCACGGCGCAGTCGTGGCTGGTGTTCGACGAACTGACCGACCATGACGCCACCGCAATGGGCGTGGTCATGGCGTTGCAGTTCCTCCCGCAGCTGCTTTTGGCCCCGTACGCGGGTGTGACCGCCGATCGGTACGATCGCCGCAAAATTCTGCTGGTGACCCAATCGCTCATGGGTCTGCTGGCGGCAGGCTTGGGGCTGTTGGTCCTAGTCGGTGTGGCCGATCTGTTCACCGTCTACGCGTTCGCCCTGGGGCTGGGCATCGTGGCCACCTTCGACGCGCCGGTGCGTCAGACCTTTGTGTCGGAAATGGTTCCGGACAGCCACCTGTCCAACGCGGTGGCCTTGAATTCCACCTCATTCAACTCAGCGCGGTTGATCGGTCCCGCTGTGGCCGGTGTGCTTGTCGCTGCCATTGGTTCCGGCTGGGTTTTCCTGTTGAACACAGTGACGTTTGCGGCCATGATCGCGGCCATCCTCGCCATTGATGACAACCAGCTTCGGTTGATGCCCAAAACGAAACGCGGTCGAGGGCAGATCCGGGAGGGTATGGCCTACGTGGTGCACCGACCGGACCTTGTTGCCGTTATGGCCACAATCTTCATGATCGGTACTTTTGGCATGAACTTTGCCGTGTACCTGGCTGCCATGGCCGGTTCCGAGTTCGGGCGTGGATCGCAGGAGTTCGGCGTGCTCAATTCGATGCTTGCTGTCGGTACGGTCACGGGCGCACTCTTGGCAGCTAAGCGAGCGCGAGCCCGGCTGCGGTTCTTGTTCGCGGGGTGCATCGCATTCGCGCTTTCGGCACTGGGAGCAGCCACGGCGCCGTCCCTGGCGATTTTCGCGCTGTGGCTCATTCCGAGCGGCGTCTCCGCCATGACCATCATGACCACGGCCAACGCGTACGTTCAGTCCACCACTTCACCGGTGATGCGCGGTCGAGTGATGAGTCTCTATATGGCCATCTTCATGGGCGGCACGCCCTTTGGGGCGCCGGCGGTCGGTTGGCTCACCGACACTCTGGGCGCCCGGTGGGGTATGGGTTCGGCGGTCGCTGCGGGTCTGATCGGCGCGGCGATCGGAGCATGGTTCTTCTGGCGGCTACGCAGGGACCAAGGCGTAGTGCACGGGGAGTGGGATGCTCAGTAGTGGCGTTTTCCTAAACCCAGCGCGGGCGGCGGCGTTAATACCTAGGCCGCCCGCTCACCTGTCCAGGGCTCGCTCGCTTTGTGAGGACGAGCCAGTGTTTTCAGGACAGGGCGTTCTCCAGGGTCCAATCGATGCAGGCGAGCAACGCGTGGATATCTGCTTCGGGTACGGAGGCGAACGTGGCGATGCGCAGCTGATTGCGGCCCAGCTTTCGGTACGGGTCCACATCCACCACGCCGTTGGCACGTAGAACGGACAGTACGCGAGCCGTGTCCACGCTGTCGTCGAAATCAACAGTGCAGACCACGGGGGAGCGGTGCTCGGGATCGGTCACGAACGGCGTGGCCACGGTGGTGCGTTCAGCCCAGTCATAGACGAGGGAGGACGTGGTGGCGGTGCGCTCGGCCGCCCACGGCATACCGCCGTTGCCATTGAGCCAGCGCACCTGCTCGTCAAGCAGCACCAATCCGGCCAGCGCTGGGGTGTTGTAGGTCTGGTTCTTGCGGGAATTCTCCACCGCTGCGGCCAGGGACAGGACATCCGGGATCCAGCGGTCCGACCGGGAGATCTCGGCGATGCGCTCCAGGGCGGCAGGGGATACGGCGGCGAACCACACGCCGCCGTCGGAGCCGAAGTTCTTCTGCGGGGAGAAGTAGTAGACATCGGTGTGGTTGATGTCCACGTGCATTCCGCCGGCCGCGGACGTCGCATCGATCACCGTGAGCGCATCAGGGTCCGTTCCTGACGGGCGGGTGACGTCCATGATCACGCCGGTCGAGGTTTCGTTCTGAGGCCACGCGTAGACGTCAACGCCTTCTCGTGGCTCGGGACCGGCGGGGCGAGAGCCGGGTTGCGCGCGGAAGATCTCCGACCGCTCCAAGTGGGGCGCCTTGTCCGTGACCTGAGCGAATTTGGAACCGAACTCGCCGAATGACAGGTGCTGGGCGCGGCGTCGGACCAGGCTGAAGGCCGCGCTGTCCCAGAAAGTGCTCGCGCCGCCCAGGCCCAGAATGATTTCGTAGCCCTCGGGAAGGCCGAAGAATTCCGCAAGGCCCTCGCGAATGTCTCCGACCAGACTGCGCACCGGAGCCTGTCGGTGCGACGTGCCCAGAAGGGATGTACCCGCATCGACCAACGCGCTGACTTGCTCGGGCCGAACACGGGACGGGCCCGCACCGAAGCGCCCGTCGGTGGGCAACAGGGAAGCGGGAATGACAGGCATCTCGGACACGAATGCTCCTTGCATGGTGGATCATTGAGGCAGTCTCTATTCTGCCCCCTCAGCTCCGGACGAGCGGCAGTGTGGTGGAGCGGGTATGCCTGTCGTCAGGGGCCGATATGCTTATCGTGAATCATTCACGAAACCCGCATGAGAGTGCTTCCACTCAACGCGCACCCCAGTTTTCTCGAAGGATGGACCATGAGCGGCGATTTGATCGACACCACCGAGATGTATTTGCGCACCGTGCTCGAACTCGAGGAAGAGGGCATTGTGCCCATGCGAGCCCGCATCGTGGAGCGCCTCCAGCACTCCGGGCCCACTGTTTCCCAGACCGTTTCCCGCATGGAGCGGGACGGGTTGCTCGAGGTTCTCAAGGACCGCTCGCTGTCCTTGACGGAGACCGGACGTGCCAAGGCCATCGAGGTCATGCGCAAGCACCGCTTGGCCGAAAGGCTGCTTGCAGACGTGGTGGGCCTGGACATGGCCTACGTGCACGAGGAGGCCTGCCGGTGGGAACACGTGATGAGTGAACGTGTGGAGCGGCGCCTGATGGCCCTGTTGGACGGCCCCCGCTACTCGCCGTACGGCACGCCCATTCCCGGAATGGACGCCATCGGGGGTCCGCAGGTGGGCGCCGAGAGCTTCAAGGGGATGAACCTGCTGGACGCTTCCGTTCAAGACCGAGATGCCTCGTTCACGGTCAGGTTGCTTCCCGAGGTGATCCAGGCGGATCAGGAGTTGATCGAAACTCTCAGCTCGGCCGGTGTCTTGAATGGCGCGCGCGTCACGGTCGCTCCGTCGGAGACCGGGGAGCAACGCGTTCTGGTGACTGTCACGGAGAGCGGACACAGTGTCGATCTGGACCACGTGGTCGCCAAAGCAATCCGCGTGGACCTCGAACAGGACCGTGTTTGATAACGATCCAGGGGCTTGTCCCCGGATGTGTGGATCATCACGACATGTACTATGTGTGAGCTGTGTCACATACCCGCAAGTAGGTAATGTTTCTCCAGGTCAAAGCGAGTTAATTAGCCCGAGAGCACCCTCGCTCCACAGCGAAACAGGGGACTCGCTATGTCAAACTGGTTACTCAATCACCCCTGATTGATCCAAGCCGGAACTCGCTTCGTGACCTTCCGTAACCAAAACGTGACAATTTCGTTATCTGTCATGTACTGTTCTTCTCGTGCCGATCGCTGGTCGGATCGGCGCGCACATGCGTACCGCCTAGTTCTGCCATCGCATGTGGTCCGTACACACAATCCGCTTGGCAGAAGCGGGGGAACCAACTTCGGGCCCGTCAAGATTCTTGGGTCCTTGGGGT
>JAKDKI010000186.1 GCA_030453435.1 Kocuria sp. | reverse complement strand
GACCTGCCCGCCGGCGTGAACCAGGTGGTTCGCGTGTACGTGGCCCAGAAGCGCAAGATCACCGACGGTGACAAGCTTGCGGGCCGTCACGGTAACAAGGGCGTGATCTCCAAGATCCTGCCCATGGAGGACATGCCGTTCCTCGCGGACGGTACCCCCGTTGACGTGATCCTGAACCCGCTGGGTGTGCCAGGCCGTATGAACCTGGGTCAGGTGCTCGAGGTTCACACCGGTTGGCTCGCCAAGCAAGGCTGGAACATCGAAGGTAACCCCGAGTGGTTGGACCGCCTGTCCAACTTCCCCAAGAGCTCCGGCCCCACCAACGTGGCCACCCCGGTGTTCGACGGCGCCCGCGAGGACGAGATCTTCGACCTGCTCGATCACACCAACCCGACCCGCGACGGCGATCGTCTGATCGACCGCAGCGGTAAGGCCCGGTTGTTCGACGGCCGTTCCGGCCAGCCGTTCCCGGACCCCGTGTCCGTTGGTTACCAGTACATCTTGAAGTTGCACCACTTGGTCGACGACAAGATTCACGCCCGTTCCACCGGCCCGTACTCCATGATCACCCAGCAGCCGCTGGGCGGTAAGGCACAGTTCGGTGGTCAGCGCTTCGGTGAGATGGAGGTGTGGGCGCTGGAAGCTTATGGTGCCGCTTACACCCTTCAGGAACTGCTCACCGTGAAGTCCGATGACGTCCACGGTCGCGTGAAGGTGTACGAAGCCATCGTCAAGGGCGAGAACATCCCGGAACCGGGTGTGCCCGAATCCTTCAAGGTGCTCATCAAGGAAATGCAGTCCCTGTGCCTGAACGTCGAGGTTCTCTCGGCGGACGGTAACGCAGTGGAGATGCGTGACTCCGAAGATGACAGCTTCCGTGCAGCCGACGAGCTCGGCATTGACCTTTCGCACTCCGAGCCCAGCTCGGTCGAAGAGGTCTGATTCCCACTCGTAACCGGTAAGCACGAATAACTTCAGGATTTAGAAAGAGGGACAGGACCTTATGTCCAACGATTCTTCACTGGGCCTTATGCGCATTGGCCTGGCCACCGCCGACCAGATTCGCAGCTGGTCGTACGGCGAGGTCAAGAAGCCCGAGACCATCAACTACCGCACGCTCAAGCCCGAGAAGGACGGCTTGTTCTGTGAAAAGATCTTCGGCCCTACCCGGGACTGGGAGTGCTACTGCGGTAAGTACAAGCGCGTCCGTTACAAGGGCATCATCTGTGAGCGTTGCGGTGTCGAGGTAACTCGCGCCAAGGTGCGTCGTGAGCGGATGGGCCACATCGAGCTGGCCGCTTCCGTGACCCACATCTGGTACTTCAAGGGCGTTCCTTCGCGCTTGGGCTACCTGCTGGACCTGGCACCGAAGGACCTCGAAAAGGTCATCTACTTCGCTGCCTACATGATCACCTCCGTGGATGAGCAGGCTCGTCACGACGACCTGCCCAACCTGCAGGCTGCCATCGACCGCGAGAAGAAGCAGATGGAGGACACCCGCGATTCGGACATCGCCGCAATCGCTCGTGACCTCGAGACTGAACTCGCCCGCGTCGAGGAAGAGGGCGGCAAGGCGGCCGAGAAGCGCAAGCTGCGTGACTCCGCTGATCGCCAGATGGCCAACGTGCGTAAGCGCGCTGACCGCGAGATCGATCACATCGAAAAGGTCTGGGACCGCTTCAAGAACCTCAAGGTCAACGACCTCGAGGGTGACGAGGCCCTGTACCGCCAGATGGTGGACCGCTACGGCATGTACTTCGAGGGCTCCATGGGTGCCGAGGCCATCAAGAAGCGTCTGGAGACCTTCGACCTGGCTGCGGAAGCCGAGTCTCTCAAGGAGACCATTGCCACGGGTAAGGGTCAGCGTAAGACTCGTGCCCTGAAGCGCCTCAAGGTCGTCAACGCGTTCCTGACCACCGACAACTCCCCGTTGGGTATGGTCCTGGATGCCGTTCCGGTGATCCCGCCGGAGCTGCGTCCCATGGTCCAGCTCGACGGTGGCCGTTTCGCCACCTCGGACCTGAACGACCTGTACCGTCGCGTGATCAACCGCAACAACCGCTTGAAGCGTCTGCTGGATCTGGGTGCGCCCGAGATCATCGTGAACAACGAGAAGCGCATGCTCCAGGAAGCTGTTGACTCGCTGTTCGACAACGGCCGCCGTGGCCGCCCCGTCACCGGACCGGGCAACCGCGCGCTCAAGTCGCTGTCTGACATGCTCAAGGGCAAGCAGGGTCGTTTCCGTCAGAACCTGTTGGGTAAGCGTGTGGACTACTCGGGCCGTTCGGTCATCGTGGTGGGTCCGCAGCTCAAGCTGCACCAGTGTGGTCTGCCCAAGCAGATGGCGTTGGAGCTGTTCAAGCCCTTCGTTATGAAGCGTCTGGTCGACCTCAACCACGCCCAGAACATCAAGTCTGCCAAGCGCATGGTTGAGCGTTACCGCCCGCAGGTGTGGGACGTCCTCGAAGAGGTCATCACCGAGCACCCGGTTCTGTTGAACCGTGCTCCCACCCTGCACCGCCTGGGTATTCAGGCGTTCGAGCCGCAGCTGGTCGAAGGTAAGGCCATTCAGCTGCACCCGCTCGTGTGTGGTGCGTTCAACGCCGACTTCGACGGTGACCAGATGGCGGTGCACCTGCCGCTGTCCCCGGAGGCACAGGCCGAGGCTCGCGTGCTGATGTTGTCCTCGAACAACATCCTCAAGCCCTCGGACGGTAAGCCGATCGCCCTGCCTTCGCAGGACATGATCATCGGTCTGTACCACCTGACCACCGTTCGTGACGGCTGGGCCGGTGAGGGCAACAGCTACTCGTCCATCGCCGAAGCCATCATGGCCTACGACTCCGGTGATCTGCACTTGAACTCCAAGTGCAAGATCGAGCTGGAGAACTTCGTGCCGTACGCCGGCTGGGAGGCCCCCGAAGGTTGGGAACCCGGCCAGCCCGCCGTCGTCGAGACCACCCTGGGTCGCGTGCTCTTCAACGAGACGCTGCCTGAGGACTACCCGTGGGACGAGAACGTTGCCGACAAGAAGCACCTGTCTTCTCTGGTCAACGACCTTGCCGAGCGTTACCCCATGACCCAGGTGGCTCACACCTTGGATCTGCTCAAGGACGCCGGTTTCCACTGGGCATCCCGTTCGGGTGTGACCGTGGCGATCTCGGACATCGCGACCCCGCCGGAGAAGCCCGCCATTATGGAGGGCTACGAAGCGCAGGCCGCGAAGATCCAGGGCCAGTACGACAAGGGTCTGATCGATGACGACGAGCGTCGTTCCGAGCTGATCGACATCTGGTCCAAGGCAACCGACGAGGTCGCCGAGGCCATGCGCAACAACCTGACCGCGAGTAACACCATCAACCGCATGGTGTCCTCGGGCGCACGTGGTAACTGGATGCAGGTTCGTCAGATCGCGGGTATCCGTGGTCTGGTGGCCAACCCCAAGGGCGAGATCATGCCCCGTCCGATCAAGTCCTCCTACCGTGAGGGCCTGTCGGTTCTGGAGTACTTCATCGCGACCCACGGTGCTCGTAAGGGCCTGGCCGATACCGCACTGCGTACCGCCAACTCGGGTTACCTGACCCGTCGTCTGGTGGACGTCTCCCAGGACGTCATTGTTCGCGAAGCGGATTGCCAGACCAGCCGTGGCCTGGTGCTGCCCGTGTCGGAGATCGATGAGTCCGGCGTGCGTTCCCTGCACGAGGACGTCGAGAACACCGTGCACGGTCGTGTGCTGTCCACCGACGTGGTGGATGCCAACGGCGAGATCGTGGCCGAGGCCGGGCAGGACATGTCCGATGCGTTGATCAACAAGCTGTTCACCGCCGGTATCGACGAGGTTCGCGTGCGCTCCGTGCTCACCTGTGAGTCCGCCGTGGGTGTGTGCGCATCTTGCTACGGTCGCTCCCTGGCCACCAACCAGTTGGTGGACATCGGCGAGGCCGTGGGCATCGTGGCCGCGCAGTCGATTGGTGAGCCCGGTACCCAGCTGACCATGCGTACCTTCCACACCGGTGGTGTTGCCTCCTCGGACGGTGATATCACCCAGGGTCTGCCCCGTATTCAGGAGCTCTTCGAGGCGCGTACCCCCAAGGGTGTCGCCCCGATCTCCGAGGTGGCCGGCCGCGTACGCATCGAGGACACCGACAAGTCCCTCAAGATCGTTATTGTCCCGGACAACGGCGACGAGGAATTTGCCTACCCGGTGCTGCGTCGCGCCAAGCTGCTCGTGCACGACGGCGATTCCGTGGTCGTGGGCCAGCAGCTCGTGACCGGTGCGGTTGACCCCAAGGAGGTGCTGCGTATCCGCGGTCCCCGTGAGGCTCAGAAGCACCTGGTGGACGAGGTCCAGGGTGTGTACCGCTCCCAGGGTGTGGGCATTCACGACAAGCACGTGGAAGTCATCGTCCGTCAGATGCTGCGCCGCGTGACCATCATCGAATCCGGCGACACTCCGTTGCTGCCGGGTGAGCTGGTGGACAGCGTGCGCTTCCTCGAGGCAAACCGCGGTGCGGTGGCCGAGGGCAAGCGTCCCGCAGCGGGCCGTCCGGAGCTCATGGGTATCACCAAGGCTTCGCTGGCAACCGACTCGTGGCTGTCTGCCGCATCCTTCCAGGAAACCACCCGCGTTCTGACGCAGGCGGCCATGGAAGGTAAGTCGGATCCGCTGCTGGGTCTGAAGGAGAACGTGATCATCGGTAAGCTCATCCCGGCCGGCACCGGCCTGGCACGCTACAACAACGTGGATGTTGAGCCCACCGAGGAAGCCAAGGCTTCCATGTTCACCGATCCTTCCGCGTTCGCTGACTTCAGCTACGCCGAGGAGAACTCGGGTGCGTTGGGTTCGGAGTTCCAGGCCATCCCGTTGGATGACTACGACTTCGGCACCAACTGATCACACGGGGCGGTAGCTGAGCTGCCGTAGTCCGTACGACCGAAGGCCGGTCCCCACTCATGTGGGGGCCGGCCTTCGGCATTGCCCGG
>JAKDKI010000020.1 GCA_030453435.1 Kocuria sp. | reverse complement strand
CTGATCAACATCCAGTTCGCCCTGGCATCGAACATCCTGTACGTGATCGAGGCCAATCCGCGCGCCTCGCGCACCGTACCGTTCGTGTCCAAGGCCACGGGTGTGCAGTTGGCCAAGGCCGCCGCGCTCATGGGTACGGGCCGCTCGATCGCCCAGTTGCGGACCGAGGGTGTGTTGCCGTCCAAGTACGACGGCGCCGACCTCCCGGTGAACACGCCGGTAGCCGTCAAGGAGGCTGTGCTGCCCTTCGCGCGGTTCCGCACTGCCGAGGGTTCCGTGGTCGATTCGCTGCTGGGGCCTGAGATGCGTTCGACCGGTGAGGTCATGGGTATCGACAAGTACTTCGATACGGCCTTCGCCAAGGCGCAGGCTGCCGTGGGCGGCCCGTTGCCGACCTCCGGTCGCCTGTTCGTGTCGGTGGCCAATAAGGACAAGCGCTCCGCGGTCATCTACGTGAAGATGTTCTCCAACCTCGGGTTCGAGATCGTGTCCACTGGGGGCACCGCTGACGTGCTGCGCCGCAACGGCATCGAGTCCACCGTGGTCTCCAAGATCACGGATGCCCCCGAGGGCGAGGATTCCGTGGCGGACTGGATCACCGAGGGCAAGATCGACCTGATCTTCAACACGCCCTCCGGGGGCCAGAAGGCCCGTAGCGATGGTTATCAGATTCGTGCTGCGGCCACGTCCATCGGGGTTCCCATCATGACCACGGTCTCCGAACTGGGAGCCGCACTCCAGGCGATCACGGCCCAGCGGCAGTATTCCTGGTCCGTCAACAGCCTGCAGGTGCACGAGAAGAACCTGCGCGACGCCGTCCTCGCGGGGGACTCGCGTGGCTGAGCAGGGCACCTTCCGCGCGGGTGGCGACGCCGCGGCGTCGTCACCCGTACCCGGGGTACCCGTAGCGTCGGGTGCCCGCCGGGCACCATTCGGTGCGCGATTGCGCGAGGCCATGCTCACTCACGGTCCGCTGTGCGTGGGCATCGATCCGCACCCCGCCCTGCTGGACGCGTGGGGTCTTCCCTATACGGTGGCCGGCTTGGAAAAGTTCTCGCTGACCGTGGTGGAAGCTGCTGCGGGCCACGCGGCCACCCTGAAACCACAGGTGGCGCTGTATGAAGCGTTCGGTTCGGCCGGTATGGCCGTGCTCGAACGTGTCTTGAAGGAAAGCCGCGAGGCTGGTGTTTTAAGCATTGCCGACGCCAAGCGCGGTGACATCGGCTCGACGATGGCCGCCTACGCCACGGCGTGGCTTTCGGATGATTCCCCGCTTGCAGCGGACTCGGTGACGTTGAGCCCGTATTTGGGTTTCGAGTCCCTCCGGCCGGCCTTGGACCTGGCTCAGGAAACGGGCCGAGGCACCTTTGTGCTCGCATTGACCTCCAACCCGGAGGGCGCCAGCGTTCAACACGTGGGTGGTCATGAATCTGTTGCCAAGACAATCCTTAATGCTGTGCAGTATGAAAACCTTCGTAAAACCGCTGTCGCTTCGGTAAATACCGTGTCTGACGTCCCAGAAAACCGCGCCAAGAGGGCTCCACAGGAAAATTGTGACCAAATCGTTACAAAGGGGAAAAATAACACTCTGGGTTCTTGCGGAGTGGTTATTGGCGCAACCGTTTCAGATGCCCTCTCACAACTGGAGATAAACCTCCGGGGCTTCAACGGCCCCATCCTTTCGCCCGGGTATGGGGCGCAGGGGGCTGACGCCAATGCCGTGGCAGGGGTGTTTGACCAAGTCAGCGGGAATGTTCTTGCTAACTCATCCCGGGGGGTGCTGAGGTACGGTCCGGACGTTTCCGCACTGCGTTCTGCAATGCAACGTTCCGGTGAAGAACTTAGCGCCGCTCTATACGGCTGAATCGCTTCTCTGAAATCGGCGTAAACACCATAGAAATCCCTGATCAGGGGCTATTTATGGTGTTTACGCCCTTATTAATGTCGGGTACTTTTCCGATAGCGGCTACCCCCCAGATCCGCTACTGCAGGCGTGTGGGAGCACACGCAGAGCAACCAGAGGAGAGAGATCCACATGGCATTACGTCCTTTGACAGATGAAGAGCGAGCGCGGGCACGTGAGAAGGCGACTGCCGCGCGAACAGTGCGGGCGGAGGTGAAGAAAGCACTGCGTGATGGCACCATGACCGTGGCTGAGGTTCTGAAGCGCGGCGACAGCGATGAAGCCGTGAGCCGACTGAAGGTCACGGATCTGCTCGAAGCCACCCCCGGAATCGGAAAGGTTCGATCGGCGGCCATCATGGACCAGATCGGTATCGCACGGACCCGACGGGTGCGTGGATTGGGGCAGCACCAGCGTCGGGCCCTGATCGATTACCTTGACCGGTGACCCGCGACCCAGGGGAACGGGTGCTCGGTGAGCAGTGGCACATCGTTGTGATCGCGGCTGAATGATCCCATCAGAGGACCCGTTGGTACAGTGGCGGAACAGGTTTTTACCTGTTCCGCCACTTCTTTGTCCCGGAGGTAGATGTGCCCGCTAAACCAACCGTCACCGTGCTGGCTGGACCCACGGCGGTCGGAAAGGGCACCGTCTCCACCTACATCAGGGATCACTACCCGCAGGTGTGGCTGTCGGTATCGGCCACCACGCGCGCGGCCCGTCCCGGTGAAGTCGACGGAGTGCACTACTTCTTCGTCTCGGACGGCGAGTTCGATTCCATGGTCGCCAACAACGACTTGTTGGAATGGGCCGTGGTACATAATTCGCACCGTTACGGCACACCTCGGCGGAAAGTGGACGCGGCGCTGGCCCAGGGCAGGAGCGTGTTGTTGGAGATCGACCTGCAGGGAGCGCGTGAAATCAAACGCACCTTGCCCACCGCGCAGTTCGTGTTTTTGGCCCCGCCCAGCTGGGATGAAATGGTGGCACGATTGGTCGGTCGCGGGACCGAAACTCCGGAGCAGCAGCAGCGAAGGCTGGAAACAGCTAAAGTAGAGCTTGCGGCGCAACCAGAGTTCGATCACACGGTGATCAATGACAGCGTGGAGCGCGCCGCCGCAGAACTTGTAGAGCTCATGGGGTTGCCCGCCCAGCAGCGGGATTGACCGCCGGCCACCACGCATCCAGGCCGCGCAGCCCGGAGCCTACCCAATTACCAAGAAGTCCATGACAGGAGTCATTCACTCGTGAGCACAGATTACGAAGGCATCGTTAACCCGCCCATCGACCGGTTGCTCGGCAAGACCGATTCCAAGTACGGGCTGGTCATCTTCGGTGCTCGCCGTGCCCGTCAGATCAACGCGTACTACTCGCAGTTGCACGAGGGCCTGTTCGAGTACGTCGGCCCGCTCGTGGACACCCAGCTCAACGAGAAGCCGCTGTCCATCGCGTTCCGCGAGATCGACGAGGACCTGATCGAGGCCACCGAGGTCGACCACGCCGGGTTCTCCGCCAATGGCCGGCTCGTCACCGAGGAAGCAGCCTCCGCTGACGTGTTCGGTGGTGACTTCTTCGCGCAGGGTACTGACGAGGCTTCCGCGCCCATGTTCTCCGACAGCGCCGAGGTGCCGGCGGAAGAGGCCTCCGAGGCCAAGGAAACCGCTGAGACCGAGGAACCCACCGAGAAGTGACCCTTCCGCAGTCTTCGGATACCCCCATTCACTCCCCATCGACCGCGCCGTTGCGCGTGGTGCTGGGCGTGGGCGGAGGTATTGCCGCATATAAGGCAGCCCTGCTGACACGCTTGTTCACCGAGGCGGGCCACCATGTGGTTCCCATGCCCACCGCGGCAGCCCTGGAGTTCGTGGGAGCGCCCACCTGGGAAGCGCTCACGGGCGAGCCGGTGTCCACGTCCGTGTTCGATCGCGTGGATACCGTCAATCACGTCTGGCAGGGCCAGCAGGCGGATCTGGTGGTCATCGCCCCGGCCACCGCCGACCTCATGGCCAAGATCGCACACGGTCTGGCGGATGACCTGTTGACCACCACGGTGCTTGCCTCACGCGCGCCTGTGGTCCTGGCACCCGCCATGCACACCGAGATGTGGCTCAACCCCGCCACCCAACGCAATGTGGCGCTCTTGCGAGAGCACGGCCACACGGTGATCGATCCCGATTCCGGGCGACTCACGGGCAAGGACAGCGGCCCCGGCCGGCTCCCCGAGCCCCAGAAGATTTACGACGCCGCGCTGGCCGTGCACGCGCGAGGTTCCGCGGCGGCGTCGTCGTCGGGCCCGTTGGCCGGGTGTCGTGTACTGATCACCGCGGGAGGAACCCGCGAGGCGTTGGACCCCGTGCGGTTCCTGGGCAACCGTTCCTCCGGCAAGCAGGGCATCGCCCTGGCCGAGGCCGCTCGCGATGCCGGGGCCGCAGTGCACCTGATCGTCGGGCACGTCGAAACGGAGCTACCGAACGGCGTCGAGATCTCGGAGATTTCCTCTGCCCTGGAACTTCAGGACGCGACCCGAGCTGCGGCCGAGGACGCGGACGTGGTGATTATGGCCGCGGCCGTGGCGGACTACCGGCCGGTGTCGGTCGGCGAGCACAAGATGAAGAAGTCCGAGGACGGTACGGACCCGGTCATCGAACTGACCCGGAATCCGGATATCCTGCGTGCTCTCGTGGACGACCGTGATCACAGTGGCCGTCGGCAGCTGATCGTGGGATTCGCCGCGGAGACCGGGGACGGTGAGCACTCCGTGTTGGATTTCGGACGAGCCAAACTGCAGCGCAAGGGCTGCGACTTGCTGGTCGTCAATGAAGTGGGCGCGTCCAAGGTGTTCGGCCAGGACACCACGGAAGTCACCGTGTTGTCCGCGCGCGGAACCGAAGACGCGCACTCTGCCGGAACGAAGGCCGAAGTGGCGGATTTTATTGTGGATCGCGTGGGCCTCGAACTGGGAGTCTGAGTGGACGGGTACTCTTGGACGGTGACCGAATCTAGCCCCCACCTGAGAATTTTCACCTCCGAGTCAGTGACGGAGGGACACCCGGACAAAATCTGCGACCAGATCTCGGATTCCATCCTGGACGCTCTGCTGGCCGAGGACCCTGAGTCCTCGGTGGCCGTGGAGACCATGGTGACCACAGGACTGGTTCACGTGGCCGGTGAAGTCAAAACCAAGGCCTACGTGGAAATCCCGCACATCGTGCGCAAGTGCCTTCTGGACATCGGCTACAACTCGTCCGTGCACGGTTTCGACGGTGAGTTCTGCGGCGTCTCCATCAGCGTGGGAGAACAGTCCAGCGAAATCCACGACGGCGTGTACAACTCCCTCGAGAGCCGCTCGGGCACCGCCCAGGATCCGCGCGACATTCAGGGTGCGGGGGACCAGGGCTTGATGTTCGGCTACGCCTCGGATGAAACCGATGTGCTCATGCCGGCGCCCATCTCCATTGCCCACCGGCTCTCGGAACAGCTCACCCGGGTTCGAAAGACGGCGGTGCTGCCCAATCTCCGCCCGGACGGTAAGACTCAGGTGACCCTGGGTTACGACGGGCACACGCCCGTGTCCGTGGAGACCGTGGTGGTTTCCTCACAGCACGCCGAGGGCTACGACCTCAAGCAGTTGGCCACCGACCTCACACAGTCCGTGATTGATCCGGTACTGGCTGATTCCGGGTTGGACCTGTCCACCACGGAAATCATCGTGAACCCCGCGGGAAACTTTGTCCGCGGCGGCCCCGTGGGCGATGCCGGTCTGACCGGTCGCAAGATCATCGTGGACACCTACGGCGGCATGGCCCGTCACGGCGGCGGCGCGTTCTCCGGTAAGGACCCGTCCAAGGTGGACCGTTCGGCCGCCTATGCCATGCGCTGGGTTGCCAAGAATGTCGTGGCCGCCGGACTGGCACGCCGCGCGGAAGTGCAGGTTGCCTACGCTATTGGCCAGGCACGCCCGGTGGGTCTGTACGTGGAGACCTTCGGCACGGAGACCGTTGACCCCCAGCGCATTGAGAAAGCGATCCTGGAGGTCTTCGACCTGCGTCCGTTAGCGATCATCGAAGAGCTGAACCTCAAGCGCCCCATTTACGCCAAGACCGCGGCGCACGGTCACTTCGGCCGAACCGACCCCGATTTCACGTGGGAGCGCACCGACCGCGTCGAAGCGTTGCGTTCCGCCGCGGGACTGTGAGCGAGCGTTCCGGGTCGGCACCTATGCCCGACCCGGACGCTGCCCCGGAGCAACTCTCCCTCGCGGGGTTGCCCGAACCACCCCCCGCGCCCAAGAAATCCGATCTTCCGGTGGGTGCCGAAGGGCCGGCACCCGAGGACCCCATCGCCAAGGTCCTCCTGGACGCGTACGTGCCGCACCTAGATCGAGTCTTCGACTACCGAGTGAGCGCCGGTCTCGACCGGGACGCCGTGGTGGGTGCCAAGGTATCGGTCCCGTTCTCCGGGCGGCTCATGACGGGATGGATCGTTGACCGCGTCGCCGAGTCCGAGGTCACCGGGCGGCTTTTGACCATTCGCAAGGTGCTTTCGCCCTTACCCGTGCTCAAACCCGTGATCGTGGAGCTCGCTCAAGCAGTGGCCGCCCGTTCTGCCGGAACCGTGTCGGACGTGTTGCGGGTGGCTGTTCCGCCGCGAGTGGCACGCGTGGACAAGGAAATGTTGGCGCGTCGTCAGGCGGCTGCGGTGGAAGAACCGGAGTCGACGCCGGTATCCGAGGACACAAGCGGCGACGAAGGTACCGCCGAGGTGGCGCACGGCGAGACCGACACCGGCGAACTTGCGCGGGCGGATACCGAGGTCGCGAAGGCTGCGAGCGCCGTCGACAATGCGGCTGAGGATGCCGTGTCGAGCGACGCGGAGAAACGTGAGCCGGCGGAGTCGGCGCGGGATGAACCCGACGCGCCGGTCACCGTGCCTCGTAAACTCTGGCGCTACTACAACGGCGGTCTTGAGTGGCTCGCTGCCGCCTCCGAAGGAGATCCGGCGCGAGCGGTGGTCGAGGTATTGCCGGCTCCGGAGGATCACGACTGGGCTCTGCTGACGGCCTCGGCGATGGCGGCCACCTATGAGGCCGGGCACGGTGCGTTGGCGGTGGTTTCCGACTACAAGTCGCTGGAACGTCTCGCGGCGGCTCTCGAATCGCTGGTGGGATCTGACCGTGTGGTCCGGCTGCACGCGGACGACGGTCCCACGCCCCGATATCGCGGGTACATGGAACTCTCGCTGGGCTATAAACGTCTGGCGATCGGCACGCGTTCCGCCGCTTATGCACCCGTTCAGGATCTGCGTCTGGTGTGCTGTCATGACGATGGCGACACGAGCTACGTGGAACAACGCGCACCGTATCAACACACGCGGGACGTCTTGCTGTTGCGTGCCCAGCAGGAGAACACCGCGGCGCTGTTCACCGGCTACAGCGTGAGCCCGGAGGCCCAGCGTCTCATCACAACCGGGTGGGCCGCCCATGTCCGTCCAGAGCGGGCGACCCTGCGGAAATACTCGCCGCGGGTGGAGGCGACGTCGGACTCGTTCAATTTATCCCGCGACCCCATGGCCGCGCGTGCCCGGTTACCCCACGAAGCGTTCCGGGTGGCCCAACAGGCCCTCGCACAAGGCCCGGTGTTGGTCCAGGTGGCCCGGCGCGGATACGCGCCCTTCGTGGCCTGCGAGCGCTGCCGTACACCCGCGCGATGCCGGGGCTGCGGGGGATCGTTGTCGCTCCGGTCGGGTCGGGAGGCACCCGTATGCACGTGGTGCGGCCGCAATGCTCATGGTTGGCAGTGCCAGGAATGCGGTCACCAGCGCCTGCGATTGAGCAAGGTGGGAGCCCTGCGCACCGCAGAGGAACTGGGGCGTGCGTTCCCGCAGGTTCCGGTCATCTCATCGAGTGCCGAGCACGTCCGCCCTGACGTGGGTTCCGATCCCGCACTGGTGGTGGCCACGCCCGGTGCCGAACCGGTGGCCGAGGGCGGATATGCGGCGGCCCTGCTCCTGGACGGCAACGAGATGCTGGCGCGGCCGTGGTTGCGCGCAGAAGAACAAACCCTTAGACGCTGGTTCAATGCGGCTGCGCTCGTGCGGTCTTCCTCGCAGGGCGGGACGGTGGTCGTGACCGCGGATCACGATCAGGCGGTCGGCGCGCTGGTGCGCTGGGACCCGTCCGGTCACGCCTACCGACAGCTGCAGGAACGTCACGAGCTGGGCTTGCCACCGGCTGTTCGGACTGCCGCACTCACTGGTCCTCGCGACGCACTGACCGCGACCCTGCGCGACCTGGACCTACCGCCCCAGGTGAACGTGGTGGGCCCGGCGCCGATGAAGGACCAAGTGGGTGGTTGGTCCGACGAGGGCGACCCGGGGACTCTCGCCGGGTTCACGACCGAGGACGAACCTCAGTACAGGGCGTTGCTGTTCTTCGGGTTCGGAATCGCCCCGCAGATCACCGCTGCGCTGCGAGCCGAGAAGGCCCGGGCCTCAGCATTGCGCGAGCACGCGGTGGTCAACGTGCGCTGCGATATCACTGATCTGTTGTAGTGGTTTCTCCACCCGTGGTGACCTCGGTGTCGAATTCGACCGGAGTTCCGTGCTCCACGGTGCGTGAGACGGCGCAGTACTTGTCGTGGGAGAGTTTCACCAGGCGGTCGACCAGACCGGCAGCCTTGCGCCCGCCGTCGTCGTCGGGGAACGACAGGTTGAAGGAGAGGTTCAGGTCCTCCAGGCGGCTACCGCCGTTTTCCTCGGCAACCTTGCTGCCGCTTGCCTCGACCCTGAACTCGGTGGGTTCGGAACTGCGCGAGGTGACGGTATCCACGTCGATCGAGGAGCACCCCGCGATCGCGGCCAACAGCAATTCCACCGGGGACATCAGATCCTCACCACGCCCGAACGTGACCTCGACACCGGCGGCATTGCGGGCGACGTAGCGGTTGGTGGCTTCACGAGTTAGTTCGATGGAATGCGTAGGATTCTGGTTTTCGCTCATGGGTTCATGATGCCACCCAGATTCGAGTGAACCGTGACGGTCTGGGGTGCACCGGGTGCGTACGTGGTACACGAGGGTGTCTCGTCAGGGCAGCTCAGGCAATTTCTTCTCGAACAACCAGTTGTGGAGCAACGGCTCCACCGGCCGCCCACTGACCTCGGATGCCAGCGCCAAGAATTCGGCCGTGGTCACATTCCCGCATCGGTTCTGCGCCGTCCACCGCTGCAGAATCGTGAAAAACGTCTGATCACCCATGGACATCCGTAGCGCGTGCAACGTGAGTGCCCCACGGACGTACACGCGGTCGTCGAACATCTTCTTCGGACCGGGATCCCCGATCACGAGCTTCTGTTTCGACGCCGCAAGCTCTGCATGGGCATCAACGGCTTGGTCATGGGCCGAGCGGCGCCCGGAAGCCTCGGACCAGACCCACTCTGCGTAGTGCGCGAACCCTTCATTGAGCCAGATATCAGACCAGGACGCGGGCGTCACCGAGTTGCCGAACCACTGGTGGGCCATTTCATGGGCAATGAGGCGCTCGGACTCCCAGGACTCGGTCAAATGATTAGGGCCGAAAATCGACAGCGGTTGTGACTCCAGCGGAATCTCCAGCTCATCGTCGGTGACCACTACCCCGTAGTCGTCGAACGGGTACGCCCCGAAGCGCTGTTCGAACACGGACATCATGGTGTGCTGTTTGGCCAGCACGTGCTGGGCTCGTGCCCACAGGTGCTCACCACAGGCCAGGGTCAGCGGCACACGTGACGGGGGATAGCGATCCGGTTCCACGGGCCCTCTCCGGTACTGGCCCATTTGTACCGTGGCCAAATAGGTGGCCACCGGTTCGCGAGACTCCCAGGTCCAAGCGGTCCGGTCGCCCTGCCGGTCCACCGCCACCAGGGCCCCGTTGGAGATGGCCGTGTAATCGGAATCTACCAGCACAGAGACCCGGAACGTTGCCTTCTGGCTGGGGTGGTCGTTGCAGGGGAACCATGTGGCCGCCCCGACCGGCTGCCCGGCCACCAGAACGCCGTCGGAGAGTTCCTCCCAGCCGATATCGCCCCACGCGCCAGAGGCTGGCGATGGCGTTCCCGCGTAGTGGATTTCCACCGTGAGCGCCTCGTCCACGAAGAATCCCTCGCGGGCGTCCACGACCACCTTGTGTTTGGAGTGCTTGAACGAACTGAGCTGTCCGTTGACCAGCACCCGGTCCACCGTGAGGCCCTCAAGGTCCAGGGATAGCGCAGAACAATCCTCCAGAACCCGGGCGTCCAACACGGCTCCCGCTCGCAGCGTGTTCGGCAGAATGTCGTAGTCCAGTGCCAGGTCGTAGTGGTTCACGCGCACCTCGGAGGTGCCGGAACGCGGTGTGTAGGGATCCAGATATCTCATGGTGCTCCTTCCCCGGAGCCGAGGCCCGGTTCAGCCGCGCTGCTGCAGCTCGTTCGCGAGCTCCAGGAGCCGTTGCGCGGAATCCGCCCATGTGTGGGCTCGTACCCGTTCCAGTCCCCCCAGGACCCGTTCTTGCGCGAGCTGCGGATCGGCGAGTTCGCGCACCCGGGCGGCGAACGCGGCGGCGTCGTCGGCGGGTGCGTACCCTGCGGCGCGGCCGGCCACCTCGCGAAAAATCGGTGTGTCCGAACAGACTACGGGAGCTCCGGCCGCGAAGGCCTCGATGAGCGGCAGGCCGTAACCTTCGGCGCGCGATGCCGTGAGCAGCGCAGCGCACGAAAAGAGCAGGTCCTGGTATTCGGCGTCGCTCACCCCGCGGTGGAAAACCACGTTGTCGGCGGGGCCTGCGAGCGCACGTAGTTCCGATTCACGCGCCGGTGAAATCCGGGACAGCACATGCAGCGTGTACTCGGGCAGCTGAGCGGCCGCGCACACCAGGGTCTCCACGTTCTTGTACGGCAGGAACGAACCCATGTACAGCAGGTCTCTGCCGCGCGTCCCGAGCCGTGTCAGCGCCTCGGCCTCGGTCACTGCCGCCGCCGACGCCGCATTGGGCACCACGTGCACGTCCCGTTTGGTCAGGCGGTGAGCCAGGATTTGCTCGCGAGAGGTTTCGGAGACGGTGACCACGGCGTCGGCGCGATTGAGCGCGACCCGCTGCGGCCACCAGGCCTTGTGATAAGCCCGCCACCCCCACTGGATGGGCAACGGCAGGTCCGAGGGCGGCTGGGGGTGTTCGTAGTAGATCAGGTCATGGAGGGTGAGGATCAGCTTGTACCGACGGCCCAGCGACCCCATGGTCTGCATGGGCGAGAAGACCACGTCCGGGCGGTAGCGGTTGAGCTCCAGGGACGTGAGCACCTCGGCCGGTGAGGTCACGGAAGGCCCCGTGAGATGCGGAAGGTCCGGGACATGATCCAGCTGAGCGGGGTCACTGATGAGCGCGGCGAGCCGGACCCTGGGATCATCACGGGTCAGATCGGCCAGCGCCGTGAGCAGTTCTGCACTGTAGCGACTGATGCCGTCGTGATGATCGGTGCGAATGTAGCGGGCGTCGAACAGGAATTTCACGGGCGGTCATCACCGATGCGGTGATCGTTGCGGCCCCGGCGCTCGCGGAAGGCCTGTTGCGCGGCCTGTTCGCGCGCCAGCTGGTCCTGACGAATGATCGGGGTCATTCCGGTGAGCTGGTCCGGGGTGGATTCGGTGGTGTCCGCGAGGGGCAGCTCGGCGTGCACGTCCAGGGGCTCCGGTGCGGGGGAGGACAGGAAATCATCGATGTACTCGGCGGCCAGCTGCGGGGCTTCGTAGTGAATCAGGTGACCGGTCTCGGGAATGATCTCCAAACGGTGGCTGCGGATCCAGGAGGCCATGGTCTGCTGGGATTGCACGGAGCCCAGATCATCTTCGGCACCCACGATCAGCAGGGTGGGCATGGCCAACTGCATGGCAACCTCGGCCACGGTGCCGGAAATCGAGGCCTGGTAGGCCTCGTGGAGAACGTCTCGGTTGGCGAACGTGGAGAAGTAGGACTCGTGCTGGCGCAGCGCGTACTTCTTCACCTCGGGGTCCTTGGACTTGACCATGACATCGGTCATGAGTTTCACCACGGACCCGGAGGACAGCAGTTTGGACCCCAGAACGCGGGGCAGTTTTTTGCCCACGCCGTAGTAGAACTCGGTGAGTTTGGTCAGGCCCTTGTGCTGGCCGTCCAGGGCAGGTTCGCAAATCGGGTTGATCAGCACGAGCCGCCGCACCATGGACGGGTAGGCCACGGCGAAGTGGGAGGCAATGATCGAGCCGAAGGAATGGCCGGCCACAATGATGCCACTGTCGCTGTCCGGGGACACGGCGCCGTCGGTCAGGCCCGTGATGAAGTCCCGGGCGAAATCCACGTAGTTGGGGATGCTGTGTTCGCGCTCCGGGAAGGGTTCGGAGCGGCCGAAACCCGGTAGATCCGGCACGACCACGTGATACTTCTCGCGCAGCTCGGTGGCAATCAGTTGCAGGCCGTGATGGTCCCCGCGGAAACCATGGAACATCACGAGCAGTGGTTTGTGATTCTTGTCCGCGTCGTAGAACCAGTATCTGACCTTGTATCCGTCCAGTTGAACGCTGCGGCGTTCGGCGTACGGATTATCCACGGTGACCTCCAAGTCATGGGCTAGCGGCGGGTCCATGGTAACCGTCCGGCCCGGGAGCACGCCGCAGTTGCGGTGCTGGTCTAAACTGGCGGGAGATCCCCATGTCATTCCGCGTGGAATCACCATGCCAGCGCTTGCCGCCCGGTGCGGCGGCGCGCGGATGACTCAACTATGTGATGTGAAGGCGAGGCACGTGAGCGCGCAGAACACCCCGGAGACGGGAACCGAGTACGACTTCCAACGGATTGAGGCCGCGTGGCCCCAGTTCTGGGACGAGCAGCAGGTGTACAAGCCCCTCGACGACGGTTCCAGGCCCCGCCGCTACGTGCTGGACATGTTCCCCTACCCCTCCGGTGACCTCCACATGGGTCACGCGGAGGCGTTTGCCATGGGGGATGTCGTGGCTCGCTACTGGAAGCACCGCGGCTTTGACGTGATGCACCCGATCGGTTGGGACTCCTTCGGTCTGCCGGCCGAGAACGCGGCGATCAAGCGCAACACTCACCCCGCGGAGTGGACCTACCGCAATATCGACACGCAGAAGAAGTCCTTCCAGCGCTACGCCATCAGCGCGGACTGGACCCGCGAGATCCACACCTCGGATCCCGAGTACTACCGCTGGACCCAGTGGCTGTTCCTGCAGTTCTACAAGCACAACCTGGCGTACCGGAAGGACTCACCGGTCAACTGGTGCCCGACGGACCAGACCGTGCTGGCCAATGAACAGGTCGTCAACGGCGAGTGCGAACGTTGCCACACGCCGGTGACCAAGAAATCCTTGAACCAGTGGTACTTCAAGATCACCGATTACGCAGACCGGCTCCTGGAGGACATGAAGGAGCTGGAGGGCCACTGGCCCGAGCGCGTGCTGGCCATGCAGCGCAACTGGATCGGCCGTTCCGAAGGCGCTCACGTCAACTTCGTGATCGCGGGTGCCCCCGCTGAGGGTGCGGACGCTTCCGACACCTCCGGGCGCACCGTCACCGTGTTCACCACCCGCCCGGACACCCTCTACGGTGCCACCTTCTGCGTGGTCGCCGCGGACGCCGCCATTGCCGGCGAAATCGTCGATGACGAGCACCGCGCTGCCCTGGAGGACTACCAGGAGAACATCAAGGCGCTCTCCGACATCGACCGCCAGTCCACCGACCGCAAGAAGACCGGTGTGTTCCTGGGCCGTTACGCGGTCAACCCGCTCAACGGCGAGAAGCTGCCCGTGTGGGCCGCGGACTACGTGCTGGCCGATTACGGCACCGGTGTGATCATGGCCGTGCCCGCCCACGATCAGCGTGACCTTGACTTCGCCCGTGCATTCGATCTGCCCGTGCGCGTGGTCGTGGACACCGGTGAAGAGGATCCCGCCGTTTCCGGCGTGGCCACCACCGGTGACGGCCAGTTGGTCAACTCCGGTTCGCTGGACGGGTTGCCCAAGGCCGAGGCGATCTCCAAGGCCATCGACATCGTGCGCGAAGCCGGCACCGGCGAGCGCCACATCAACTACCGCCTGCGTGACTGGCTGCTGTCCCGCCAGCGTTTCTGGGGCGCACCCATCCCCATCATTCACTGTGAAGCGTGCGGAGAGGTGCCCGTCCCCGAGGACCAGCTGCCCGTGCAGCTGCCCGAGAACCTGCGCGGTGAGGAACTCTCGCCCAAGGGACAGTCCCCGCTCGCGGCGGCGTCGGACTGGGTGAACGTGACCTGCCCCGAATGTGGTGGGCCGGCCACGCGCGATACCGACACCATGGACACGTTCGTGGATTCGTCCTGGTACTACCTGCGTTTCGCTTCGCCCAATGACGAGAACGCCCCGTTCGACCGGGACGAGGTGGATCGCTGGCTGCCGGTGGACCAGTACGTGGGCGGCGTGGAGCACGCGATCCTGCACTTGCTGTACAGCCGGTTCTTCACCAAGGCGCTCTACGACTTTGGCCTGATCGGTTTCCAGGAGCCGTTCAAGGCGCTGCTCAACCAGGGCCAGGTGCTCAACGGCGGCAAGGCCATGTCCAAGTCGCTGGGTAACGGCGTGGACCTGGGCGAACAGTTGGATGCATTCGGCGTGGATGCCGTGCGCCTGACCATGGTGTTCGCGTCCCCGCCCGAGGACGACGTGGACTGGG
>JAKDKI010000185.1 GCA_030453435.1 Kocuria sp. | reverse complement strand
ACCATCAAGATGGTCTCCGAGACCAAGGGTGTGGAGCTCGAGGACATGCACGACTAACGCCCCGCCACCCGGCCACGATCGCCCCGGTTCCGTACGTGAGTACGGACCCGGGGCGACGTCGTTCCCGGCGCCTTTCGTGCGTGGCTACCGGCCAGTCATAGTTTGTCGGATTAACAAATTTGCCGCCCTGATGCCCCCACCCCGCGCGTTGTCGGGTAGTTTCGAACCTGGTGTTCGCGGACGATCCCCGTGAAAATGCCCACACACTTCACGAATTTTCAATGGCGGAATGAGGACCTCACGGTGACCCAATCTTCTTCGGAACAGCCCTCAGCGGGACGTAAATCGGCCGGCCACGTGATCGTGGATTCACTCGTGGCCCACGGTGTGGAACGCACCTATCTGGTGCCCGGTGAGAGCTTCTTGGACGTCCTGGACGGCCTCCACAAATCACCGATCGAGACCGTGGTTACCCGGCACGAGGGCGGCGCGGCGTACATGGCCGAGGCCGACGGCAAGATGAACACCGTGCCCGGTGTGGCCATGGTGACCCGCGGCCCCGGTGCCGCCAACGCCCACGTGGGTCTGCACACCGCGTGGCAGGACTCCACACCCATGGTGTTGTTCGTGGGTCTGATCCCCTTCGAACACCGCGAGAAGGAAGCGTTCCAGGAGTTCGATCCGCACCAGTGGTTCGGTTCCGGTGCCAAGCGCGTGATGGTCCTGGACCACGCCGAGCGCGCCTCCGAGTACGTCGCGGAGGCCATGTTCGCCGCAGCCTCCGGCCGTCCCGGTCCCGTGGTGGTGGGTCTGCCCGAGGATGTCATCACGCGGGAGATCGATGCCACCTTGCACCCGCGGATCCCCGTGGCCGGCGGCGGCATGACCGTCACCGACTGGAAGGCTCTGGAGAAGGCACTCAACGAGTCGGAGAAGCCGCTGTTCGTGACCGGCGGCAATGACTGGACCCACGAGGCAGCTGAGTCGTTCACGGAGTGGCTCGAGCAGCACAACATCCCCGCGGCAGCCGAGTGGCGCACCGAGGGAACAGTCCCGTTCACCTCGTCCTCCTACGCGGGACCCATCGGTTATGGCCGCCCCAAGCCCACCTTCGACTTCCTGGAAGAGACGGACCTGCTGGTGTTCGTGGGCACCGTGCCCGGTGATGTGATCACCAACGGGTTCCTGATCCGTCAGGACTGGTCCAGGAAGAACTTCATCATCACCATGGATCCGTCCATGCGCGGTCGCTCGGGTCCCGTCTCCTACCAGATCGTGGCCAAGCCGGACATCTTTGTGCGCGACCTGGTTCGCATGGAGCTCTCGGCCAAGGACCGCTGGAAGCCCTGGTGCGAGCGCATGCGCCAGCAGCAGGTGGAGTTCTCCACCCCCAAGGAGACCCATCCCGAGGACGGCCCCGCCACCATGGACACCATGATGGCCAATCTGGTGGACGGTCTGCCCGAGGACGCCATGGTCACTTTTGGTGCCGGTGAGCACACCAACTGGGCGCACCGTTACTTCCCGACCAACGGCTACGCATCCATGATTTCGGCACGTAACGGTTCCATGGGCTACTCGGTGCCCTCGGCCGTGGCGGCATCCCTGAACTACCCGGGCCGCCGGGTGATCTCGATTGCCGGTGACGGCGAGTTCCTCATGAACGGACAGGAGCTGGCCACCGCTGCCCAGTACGGCGCTACTCCGCTGGTGATCGTGATGGACAACCAGGAGTTCGGCACCATCCGCACCCACCAGGAGAAGCAGTACCCCGAGCGCATCTCCGGAACCCAGCTGAAGAACCCGGACTTCGCCGCAATGGCCACCGCGTTCGGTGGTTTCGGTGTGCGCGTGGAGCGTGAGTCCGAGATCCCCGGCGCTCTCGAGCAAGCCTTCAAGGCCATTGACGAGCAGGGCACGTTCGCGGTCATTCACATGATCGTGGAGCAGCGCCACAAGGCATACTGATCAAGGCATAGTTACAGGTCAGCTAGGTGACGACGTCGCCCTCGGCGCCTTTCGTGCGAAAGGTGCCGAGGGCGGCGTCGTGGTTTCGCGACGGTTACAACCTGGCCGTGCTGCTCAGACGTCGTCGCTTTTCTTTTTCTGCTGCCGGTATCCCGAAAGGGCCCCCACAACGGCCCCGACACCAGACCAGACGAACATTTGGGAGAGTTCGAATGGGCCCTGCTCGCTGTCCACTGCCGAGCTTCTCTTGTACAAAGAGAATCCGAGTTCTGTCGATAGCCAATAGAGAACCGCGGCGCACACCGCAAATATCAGTGCATGGATGAAAATTCGCATTGTTCTCCTCTCCCGGGGCAGCGTTGCACGGCTCAAATCCCCACGTCAATCGCCATTGCGACGGGTGACTCAGCCGTGGTCATTGGATGGCCCCACCACTGAGTTGACCAGGACGCCGCCCTGTCGATGACGTCCGGCGGACAACTAGCCGAAGGGCCGGGGCACTCATGGCAGACGGCCCGCGCTGCGAAGGAATCAACGCAGCGGGTGCTCTGCCTGATCCTTGTACATGCGACCGGCGAACACCGCGATCACGCCGAGTACGGGCGTCACGATGGCCACGCCCCAGAAGATCGCCTCGGGTGGCAAGATCTGCGAGACGGGGCCCGCCACGGCCATGGAGACCGGCATGAGCGAAAGAGACACGAAAAAGTCCAGGGATGAGATGCGCCCGAGCATGTGCACGGGCACGCGTCGCTGGAGCAGCGTGCCCCAGATGACCTGACCCGCGCCACCGGTGGCACCGAACACGCACAGGGCGATGGCCATGACCCACCATGAATCGGTCATGCCCACCAGACCGAAAGGCAACGTGCCGAAGCCCCACAGCCAGATCATGGTGGTCAGATAATGACGCGGCAGGGGCATGGACGCCGTGATCAGCGAACCCAGCGCCATGGACATCCCGTACAGGCCGAGCATCGCGCCGTAACTGGCCACCGTCCCACCGAGTCGGTCCACCACCAGGAACGGAACCAGGACTTCCAGGGGGCCCATGAACAAGAACACTGCGGTCATGGCCCACAGCAGGGTCCAGAGCAACCACGGTGTGCGTACTGAATAGAGGAAACCGTCCGCCAGATCGCGCAGGATGGAAGTGGACGGTGCCACCGTGGAGCCCTGCGGTTCCTCCTCGCCGAATCGACCGGTCGTGGGAATGCGCAGGAACATCATGAAAGTCAAAGCCGCCGCGTGACACACGGCGATCGCGAGCACGGCGAGCCCCGGAAACGCCAGGCCCGCTAGTAATCCTCCCACCGCGGGGCCGGCGGCAATCTGAAGGAGCGGCCGGGCGGTTCCTTCCACGCCGTTGGCCGCCAGCAGTTGATCGGCGGGCAGTAGCCGCGGGAGCGCCGCCGAGTACGCCGGGTAGAAGAACCCCAAGGAGGCTGCGAAGACGAATGCCGCAATCGCCAAGTGCCACAGGGCAAGGTTGTCGGTCCACGTCAGCACAACAATGACTGTGGCCGTCAGGAGGTTGACGGCCTCCACGCAGCGCAGGATAAGACTCAATCGCACTCGATCCGCGGTCACACCGCCCACCAGCACAAAGACGACGGCGCCCAGGGCACCCGCCGCAGTGACCATCGAGAGGTCCACAGCGGACCCGCCCAGAGCCATCACTCTGGCCACCATCGCCACGGCCCACAACCCGGAGCCGAACACACTCATGCACATGGCGAACGCCAGCACCGTGTAGGCCGGGGTGCTGAAGGGTTTGAGCGCGCGTGGAAGATGCACCGCACAAGACTACTAGCAGTGTTCTCCCGCTGAACCACGGGGTTTACACCCCGTTCGGAAGCGCTCATGACGTACCGTGGAAGCGATCTCCGTGGTGAGATCGAGCAGCAGATTGAGTAGTGAAGGAGCCCCCACATGCGCGCAACCCACGTGCCCGAAACCGGAGTCGTCACGGTGCGTGAATGGCCCAAACCGCAGGCCACTGAGCAGGGCACGTTCGTGGTGCGGATGACAGCGGCGTCGGTGTGTGGCTCGGATCTGCACGCGGCACTACACGGCACGCTGCATCCCAAGGGTCCGGAGCGCGCGGGCTACCCGGGCCACGAGGGCGTGGGTGTCGTTGCGGAGTCCAACTCCGAGAAGTTCCCCGTGGGCACCACGGTGCTGTGCGTTCCCCCGGGTGAGTTCGGTGGAGCGTTCGCGGAGTACATGCTGCTCGACGACGACCACGCCGTGGCTCTGCCCTCGGACGTGAACAGTGACGATCTCACCCAGATGCGCCGCTACATGATGGCGCAGCAGCTGGGGACGTGCATTTACGCGTTCGACCTCTACTGGCCCACCGAGGTGCCCGCGCGCACGGCGGGCACGTGCGTGATCATGGGCGCCGGTTCCGCAGGCTTGTTCTTTCTGCAGGACGCCCTGCGCCGCGGTTTCGACCAGGTCATCATTTCGGACAAGGAACCTGCCCGCCTCGAGATCGCCCGCAAGCTGGGTGCCCGCACCGTGCTGATCCCGGACGAGGATCTGGGCACCATGGTCTCCGAGCTCACCGGCAACAACGGTGCGGATCTGGTGATCGAGGCCGTCGGCTCCGATGAGTTGCGCACCCAGGCCGTGGACATCGTGGCCAACCGCGGCATCGTGGGCTGGTTCGGCCTGTACGAAAGCTTCGAACCTACTCTCGTGCCGATCTTCGAGGTCTTCCGCAAGTGCGTGCGCCTCCAGGGTTCCGTGGCCGCCCAGTCCGAACCCGGACTCAAGTCCTTCCACGAGGCTGTGCGCCGCGTCCACGACGGCGAGGTCGAGGTCGACTACTGCCTGGGCCCCACCCACACCCTGGATCAGGTGGCCGAGGTGCTGCGCATCGCCGAACGCGGCGGCGACGGCCAGGTCAAGTTCACCATCGTCCCGTAACCCCGCTTTTCACTGCCCGACGACGCCGCTCGGGTGCCTTGCGTGCACTGGTCCCCGATTGTTGGACTGGTTTTAGATGGTAGCGGTCTTCCGGTG
>JAKDKI010000184.1 GCA_030453435.1 Kocuria sp. | reverse complement strand
GGGCGCTCCCCCGCGCGGAAGCGTCCCATGAGGGACCACTTGACCACCACGGGAACCAGACATGCCAGGGTGCTGGCAACGATCAGAACCGGGCCTGACCACAGGAAGGTGTAGAGCACACCGCTCAGACTCTGCCCGTGTGCCATGTAGATGCTCGTCAGAGTGAAGACGATCAGCAGGTCGATCCACGCGGACACCATGGCCGGCACCACGCGGAACATCTCCACGAACGCCCGTGCCACCTTGAGCCGGCGTGGCGGTTGGAACGTCACGTCCTCGTCCGCGTCTGCCGTGGCCCGCGAAATTGGTTCGGCGTTGCGCCCGAGCCAGGAGGATCCGGCCGGGGCCTTGTAGGGCGCGGAGCTGAGAACGGCCACGAGCACATCGTTGGGCAGATCACGGTCCGGACCCACGATTGCGGAGTTGCCAACGAACGTGCGCTCGCCGATCACGGAGGTGCCCACATTGAGCCACCCGAAACCCGAACGGTGCGAGGCCACCAATGAGTGGTCGGCCAGGAACGAACCGTCCTTCAAGGAGGTGAGGTGGGGAATCGACTCCATGGTGGAGATCTCCACGTTGCGGCCGACCCGAACGCCCAACAGGCGCATGAACCACGGGGTCACGCAGGACGCATAGATGGGATAGGTGGAGATCAGGGTCCGCTGCAACAACATCTCGGTGAACCACGTGGCCCACGCGACCTTACCGGTGTGCGGGAAGTAGCCCGGGGTGATCATGTCTGCCACGAGTCGAATACAACCGGCCACGAGCAACAGCCACGTGCCGGCGGTCAGCACCGTGAACACGGGCACCCACAGCGCGAGGAACGAGAAGACGTCCTGGTAGCGCTCCAAGAAGATGATCTCGATCAGCGCCAGCACCGCTCCCGGGATAATAGCCAACAGCGGCAACAGCGAAATCAATGCCACGCCACCCGAGTAGGCCAGGTGGGCTCGGAACTTTCCCCAGGACCCCAGTGCGGGAACATCCTGCGGTGCAACTTCCGGCCAGCTCTCACCGGCGACACCGAGATGCACCAGGGGCGAGCCGCCCCACAACTCGCCGTCCGGAACGGTGCCGCTCACGTGGGAACCCGGTGATATTTCGGCCCCTTCGCCCACGCGGCTTCCGGGATCCACGAGTGTGCGCGTACCGAGTCGCGCGTGCGCTCCGATCTCGATGGCGCCCACGTGCAGGGTGTCACCGTCCAGCCAGTACCCGGCGATGTCCGTTTCTTGTTCGAGGGAGGCATTCTCGCCAATGGTCACCAGACCCGTCACGGGCGGCAGAGCGTTCAGGCTGGCCCGGTGACCCACGGTGTTGCCGAAGAGACGGTGCAGTGTACGTGCCATCGGAGTGCCCAACAGAAGGTCGTACTTGTTGAACACCACCAGCCGTTCCGCGGCCCAGATCCGCAAGTGCGTCCACCCACCGCGGGGATAGTGCCCCGGCTTCAAACCCGCGTTCAGACCCCGCACTGCGGCAGCGCCCAGAATGACCCGGCCGGGCAGCGAGAACATCACGAGCCAGCCGAAGAACAAGGGCCAAAATGGGGGTCGGGGAACCCAGGCGGCGTCAACCACGACTGAAAGCACCCACACCACGATGAGCGAACCCATGACGTAGCGCAGGCCGTTGAGGATGCACAGGCCCACCAGGAAGGCCCCCTGCACCCACCCGGTCCAGCCCGGCATGCGTTCGGGATCCCGCTTGGAATCGGTGGATGCTTCCAGGGTCGCCAGGTAGTCGGCCATTCCTCGGAGGGTGGGGTCCGCGTAGATCCGGGCGATCTCGGTATCCGGGTGGGTTTGCCGCAGGGCTGACACCAGCCGAGCCACGCCCACCGAGCTGCCTCCCAAAGCGAAAAAATCGCTATCTGCCGTGAACGGCAGGGGCCCGAGTTGATCCGCCCACAGTTCAGCAAGCCACACGAGATCCGGGTCAAGATCCGGCTCATCGTCACCCCCCGAATTGGGCAGCGGCCACGGCAGTGCCTTGCGATCCACCTTGCCGGACGTTTTCAGCGGGAGTTCATCCATCAAGCACAACGCGGGCACCAGTTGGCCCGGAAGCCGCTCGGACAACCACACACGCGCCTGGGCCAGATCCACGGAACCTTCCGATTCCGCGACCAGGTAACCCGCGATCACGCTGCTGCCGCCCGGGGTGGAGTGCACGGCGCATGCACCCGCCCGCACACCGGGGACTCGAGACATGTGGTCATCGATTTCGCCGAGCTCGAGGCGGCGCCCGGAGACTTTGACTTGGTCGTCCGCGCGCCCGGCGAACACGAGGCCTTCCTTGTCCGCGCGCACCACGTCGCCGGTGCGGTAGGCCCGCTCCCAGCCCAGTGCCGGCAGCGGAGCATACATTTCGGCGTCCTTGGCGGGGTCAAGATAGCGGCCCAGGCCGACCCCACCCACCATCAGTTCTCCTGTTTCGCCCCAGGCCACGGGCTGGCCCTCGGAGTCCACCACGGTGAGCTCCCACCCCGGAACGGGGAGTCCGATGCGCACGGGATCCTCACCCGTCAAAATGGCACCGGAGGCAATGACCGTGGTTTCGGTCGGTCCATAGGTGTTCCACACTTCACGGCCCGGGCGGACCAGGTGCTTGGTAAGTTCCAGGGGACATGCCTCACCACCGAATATCAGCAGTCGCACGGTGTCCAAGGCTTCTCGCGGCCACAGTGAAGCCAACGTGGGCACGGTGGAGACCGCGGTGATGTGATGTTCCACGATCCACCGGCCCAGATCCGGCCCGGAGCGCACGATGTCCCGCGGCGCGGGAACCAGAGTGGCACCGTGGCGCCAAGCGAGCCACATTTCCTCACAGGACGCGTCGAAGGCCACGGACAGCCCCGCCATCACACGGTCCCCCGGTCCCAGCGGCCGGCGCTGCAGATACATCAGCGCCTCCGCGTCCACGAGAGCAGCGGCCGAACGGTGCGTGATAGCCACGCCCTTGGGCTTGCCGCTGGAACCCGAGGTGAAGATGATCCATGCGTCGTCATGAGTGCGGGGCGACCCGATGTCCTCGGAGGTCCTCACCTGGTCGACGCGCGTGAGATCCAGATTGCGTCCGAAAATTGCCGCGACGCCGGCTTCTTCCCATACGGTGTGCGCGCGTTCATCGGGATCGTCCCAGTCCACCGGAACGTAGGCGGCGCCCGCAAACAGCGTGGCCAGAATGGCGACGTAAAGATCGATACTTCCGGAAGGTACGCGGATTCCGACGCGGTCCCCGCGGCCCACCCCGAGGTCCCACAGCCGCTGAACATGAGTTTCGATCAGGTCTTCGAGCTCACCGTAGGCGACCCGCTGCTGTTCATCTTCCAGGGCGATGGCATCCGGGTACTGCGACACGGTGTCGAGCACGATGTCTACCAGGGTGCGTGCCGCCGGCGGTTGCTCCACCGGGTAGACGGCGCGATCCTCGGCGATAGCTCTCGTTGTTCTGTTGTGAATCCTCTGGTGGTTTTCCACGGACAAGGCTTCCCCCCAAACGGATAACCATTGGACACAGGGGTAGCCGAACACCGTCGATTCACGACGATGATGAGTGTGGCCGTGTGAGATTTACCCGGCTCAGTCCCCCGACTGGTCCGGAGTGCGCGTCACACCAACGCGCGTGTGAAATGACAGCATCCCCCTGCTGTGTATTTTGTGCGTTAACCGTACATCCTCCCAAGTCAGAGGACAATTTGCGTGAAAAACGATTCAGTAGGCGAGACGGGATCTCAACGAGCGGCGGACTTCATCAAGTCGTCCAGAATCTTCGCATCTGGCATGTCATAGTGGTCGTGACCGGCCAACAGCTCCAGATCAACGTCCTGGAAGCCCTCATCGTCGTAGAAATCGGCACCGGCCACGGCGGCGCTCACGGCATCGAAAGGTGCGGACTCGGTGGAGCCATCGTCTTCCTCTCCCGTGATCCACCACAGAGGCATGCTCGCCATTTGAGACTCGGTGGCAACCGTGTCGAGCGCCTCGGGGGCCCCTCCGCCACCGACCATTGCGGCTCCCGCGGTGACCAGGTCCCGGGGCCCGGCGAGGATTCCGTAGCTGAGCATCTCCGCACCGCCGGAATAACCCATCCACGTGATTCGGTCCCGATCGACCGGGTACTCCTGAAGGATCTGATCGTTCACGAGTGAGGTGAGCCAATCGCGGTTGCCGTCGAGATTTTCCCACCATGTGGGGTCCTGGGCCCGGTCGGGCGTACGCGGGACGACCAGTAGGGCGTTGTGGGAAGCAGCCACGGCCGCCAGACAGGTGGTGCGGCCACTGGGATCGTGGTACTCCCGAGCGCCGTCGCCGTGCAGATGCATGACCAGGCCAACGGGTTCGTTCGTGTTCACGCCGCCGTCGATCACGTGATACTGGCCGGTGAGACCGTTGTGATGGTAGGTCTGAGCCATTTCCCCCAGGTCTCCGGCAGCGGAGTAGGTGCTTCCGGCGCGGTAGCTGGCATCAATGATTTGAGCGGGTTCCGCGCGCGGGTCATCGGCCGCAAGACCGTAGGTCGTGCAGCTGACAGCTGTGGATTCTTCACCTGAATCGAGGGGGAATATGAGGGGGGAAAGAGCAGTCCCCGTTGCCAGCACCAACGCAGCGCCGAGCGACACGCGAGCCGTGATGGACAGGGAGCCGTCCCCCGAATGTCGGGTCGGCATGGGCCGATTCTATCGGTGTCATTGCACGTGCGCCGAACCTGACGCAGCATGATTGGTTAAAACAGAAATGCCCCACCATCAGGCAGGGCATTTCTCGATATTCAGTCGGGCTAGGGAATCACCTGCCCCACGGTGACATCGGTCGGAATTCGGTCCTCGTGCGCCGGCAACGGGCGCGCATCGCGCATCAAACCCGTCACCAGACCACCGCGCGCACCCAGTAGGAGCAGACCGGACAGATAGGTCGCCCATTGCGTGAAGTTGCTGCCGACGAACTCGACAAACACGAACGCGAGCAGCACGGGGCCGGTCCATCTCGGTGCGACGCCAGACCGAAGATGAGCAATACCTAGCTGTAAGAGGGCATGACGTTATTGGCTCGGGCCGGGACGTGTGAGGCCGGG
>JAKDKI010000183.1 GCA_030453435.1 Kocuria sp. | reverse complement strand
TCTTCTCGATCAAGTACCGCGTGAACCAGGTGATCGTGGGCGTGGTGCTCAACGTTCTGGTCTCGGGTCTGACGGGCTTCATCTTCGCGACCGTGTTACAGCCGAACGCCGCGGACTTCAACTCCCCGGCACGCTTACCGCACATCACCATCCCGGTGCTGTCCGAGATCCCCGTGATCGGTCCGGTCTTCTTCGACCAGTCGATCATCGGCTACATCATGTACGTGACGGTGGCTGTCGTTTGGTACGCGCTGTACCGCACCCGGTGGGGCCTGCGGACCCGCGCCGTGGGCGAGCACCCCAAGGCCGCCGACACCCTGGGCGTGTCCGTCAACGCCCTGCGCGTTCGTAACGTGCTCATGGGTGGTGCCGTGGCCGGTCTGGGCGGCGCGTTCTACACGCTTGTCTCGGTCTCTGCCTTTACCCGTGACATGACCTCGGGCGCCGGCTATATCGCCCTGGCCGCGCTGATCTTCGGTCGCTGGAACCCGGTGGGTGCCCTGCTCGCCTCGCTGCTGTTCGGCTTTGCATCCAATTTGGAGTCGATCCTGTCGTTCCTGGGCACGTCCGTTCCCAGCCAGTTCCTGGCCATGCTGCCCTACATCGTGACCATCCTGGCCGTCGCCGGCCTGGTCGGGGCCTCCCGCGGTCCCGCAGCGTCCGGCGAACCTTACGTGAAGGAGTAACCATGATTGACGACGCCGCCTGGCGCAGCCTCAAGCAGGCCGCTACCGACGCACTCCAGCACTCGTACTCGCCCTACTCGAACTATGCGGTGGGTGCCGCGGCGCTCGTGGACGACGGGCGTGTGGTCACCGGCGCGAATATCGAGAACGCCTCGTACGGGGTCACCCTGTGTGCGGAATGCTCGCTGGTTTCCGCTCTGTACATGTCAGGCGGCGGCAAGCTCGCGGCTTTCGTGTGCGTGGATGCCCACGGAGATGTACTCATGCCCTGTGGTCGCTGCCGCCAATTGCTCTACGAGCACCGTGCACCCGGCATGGAGCTGCTCACTGTGAGCGGTGTGCGCAGCATGGACCAGGTGCTCCCAGATGCTTTTGGGCCACAGAACCTGGGGTAGTGCTTGGTACTCCGTGAGATGAAAGAACCCGGATCATCGCTGATGATCCGGGTTCTTTCATGGTTGGTTAAGCTCAACCGTTGCTCGGTGGCATGAGCCGGTCGTGCAGGGGCGCGGAATAGATCCTGGACGGGTCCAGCTTTTCCAGGGTGCGCACCGCGGTGTCCCAACCCTGATCGGCAGGCTGGCCCCGGGTGTACGAGCGGGGAACCTGGTTCTGCAGGATGTCCTGGTTCTGCCATGCGCCTTCTGCGGAGTAGCCCCAGCCCTTGGACCATTCCATGCGGACACCGGCATAGGAGGCGTAATTATTGATGATCCACTGTTCGCACTCCTGGAAGTACTGCAGGGAGTACGGGGTTCCCGGGAAGGTGAGGATGTCCAACCACACCACGGTGTCCCACTCCGGATGGTCCGCGAACGGCCGGGAGGGGGAGAGCGTGGGCATGACAGCGCCGGGGATTTCCACGTCTGCTGGGTTGTCCACGCCCGTGACGCGGATTTCGAGCGGACCGTTCACGGGGAACCGCCAACGCGCCGCATAGTTGTTCACGCTGGACTTGTAATAGTTGTAGAACTCGTGCAGAACCCGTTGTACATCCGCGCGGCGGCAATGGATCGCATAGCCGTTGGCGGTCACCTTGAGGGTGTTGGGTCGCACGTACAACTGTAAGTTCTTGGGCGCGCCCCAGAGATCGGACACGAAGGACGTGGTCAGAGACGTCGCGGTGATCTTCTGCTGGGCGGGGCCCAATTGCGTGGCGACCGCCGGAGCGCCGGTTTGGATCTTCTTGAACAGGTCAGAGATCGGCTGCGGGATGTTGTCCGAGAACACGTAGTTGTAGGGCGAGGAAGTCCAACGGGACAGTAGCGGCTTGTAGCGACTGAACTCCCAGGTCTTCACCCACGGGAAGGACGTGAACGGGAACAAAATGACCTCGATACGCCCGCAGGACCGCAGGTACGAGTCCACCGTGCGACCCCACGAACCGGGCTTGGCGAACAGTTCCCAGGTGGGCACGGTGATGTAACTACGGCAGCGCATGTTGCTCAACTGGGCCACGCGCAACTGGACCGAGGTCACGATGGTGCGCCCCAAGTTCGTCAACAGGGGGCCGATCTCCGGGTCGGTGCGTTCGAATCGGCGCAGCGCGTAGTCACCCGCGGGTTCGTCCCAGACCACTGCCTCCATGGAGACCACCAGATTGGACAGCGAACCGTAGGTCGCTCCGGCGGGTCGAGTTTCGCGAGAAGCGGGTACAGCGGTTCCGTGCCCCGCGATGGCGAGGGCGCCGCCGATGGTGACGTCTCCCGGGGCTGGGTGATGCATGATGCCCAAGCCCCGGTTGTTGGCGGCGTTGAGAACCGCTTCAAGTGATGCCCCGCCCTGAGCGGTCACGGTTTTGCTGGTGGGATCCACACTGATGCTGTTCAGGTGCTTGACGGTGTCGACCATGAGAACTCGGGTCTCCTGGGTGCTTCCAGGATCGACGCTCAGCGGGGACCAGTTGTGCTGATAACCGCGGGCCCGCAGTTTCCAGTCGTTGGTCGACGCCCAGCGGGCGAGCTTCACAACCTGATCGACAGACGTGGGTGCCACGGTCCAGAGGGGAGCGGTGCGGGTCTCGCCGGACCAATTAACGAAAACTTCGAGCCACGGTGTCATCCCCGAGGGCAGCGCGGGTGCCGGGTTGCCAGGTACGCGCACGGCGGCTTCTGCGGGGCTCAGCATGGTGGAAAGGGTCCACCCGCCGCCGGCAACCGCTGCGGCAGCGAGCGCGGTTCGGCGGTTGATGCCTTCATGTTCCACAGCGGCAGTTCCCGGGGTCGATGCTCGGTGCCTCGGCTGACCCAGCGGTACACCCTCCCCGGCTGCTGCCATGGTCGACCGAGGAGAGAAGAAGCGCCGCAGGGAGCGTGCTGTTCGCGTCAATTGCTGCGATGTGGACAGTCTGTGTGCGGGCATGATGAGCTCCTATGGCATGCGCGGACACCCAGTGCGAGCTCGGCGCATGAAGAATTGGGCACCGTCGAACACGCGTAACGTTGATCCAGCCCGATCAACATTGTGCAATGGCAGCCCACCATTGCCCCGCGACCCCTTGTTCCCCGATGCTTCTCAGTAGATCCGGTTATCCGGTCTGCTTTATATCTTGCCAAGGGACCCCGGTTGGCTCCCGGCCGGGCGAGTCGGAACTTAAGGGGACGAAAGTCAAAAGTTGTAGGCCGTTCGGCCCACAAGCAGAAACGGTCGTGTCATGCATTCTCATAGACAGTCATGGCCCGAATTCTCACCGGGGAGTCGGTGCGCAGCCCTATACTTTGGCAGAAGAGTAAGCGACGGTCCGGAAGGAATTTACACGTGGGTTTGAGAGACTTGTTCCGCAGTAAAGGCAACACCCCCAGCACTCCGCAGCCATCACCCGGAGCGCCCGCCAATGATCCCCGCGCAGGCGGACCCCAGAATGCAGACTCGTCTGCGCAGGGTGCCCCCGTCGGCAATGCGCCTCAGCTACGCGGCCTGGACGACCGCGTAGCTACCGCAGACACCGGTCAACAGCATGAGGGTCGCGCCGCGCACAACCCGTCCGCGCAGAACTCCGCTGTGCAGGGTGATGATGTTCAGCAGCTCCCGGAGGACGGCCCGCTGCGCAACCTGGTGGATATTTTGTTGTCCCGCGGCGCGGACCGCGCTCGCCTGACGCTGGTGCAGTCCGGCAACGTGATGACGCATCAGACGCGCCAGGCGCACGGTGACGCTCAGGACGAGGTGGAGAACGGCACCGTGGATCAGGGGTCGCCCTTGTTCGACGACGTAGCCGATCTCTACACCCAGGCCATGAACACTCCGGTGGGCCCGTGGCGCCAGCTGGATGTGGCCGTGGCACCCGAGCAGAACGGTCAGCGCCAGGTCACCGTCGATTACGCGTTCCCCAGCGGCCAGTCCCGCAAGGAGAGCTACGTCCAGGGCCGCGCCCTGACCGGTCATGGCACCGACACAGCCGGTGCACATGACACCGTTCGCCAGGACGACGCCGCTCAGAGCACCTCTCGTACTGAGGGGCACCTTGATGATGCGGCGCGTGATGAGGCGGTCAACCGCGAGAATGCATCGCACGGCACTGATCGCGTGGGTGACGCGCGCGCCCAAGATCTGCGTGCCGATGAGGCGCGCTCCCACGGCGATTCGACGTCGTCGGCGGGTGCGGGCATGGCCGGCGCGGGTGTCGGCGCGGCCGCTGGAGCGGGCGTGGCTTCGGGGCTGAACCGCGACGCGACCCAGGATCGTTCGGAGACGGACATCGAGTCGGTGCGCGTGGTGGACGGCACGGACGCCTCCCCGGTGGCCGACGGTCAGATCGTGACCAAGAATGACCCAGACCCCATCGTGGTGCCCGCCGAGAACCAGGGTGACCGCGATCAGTCCCTCCGCGATGATTCCCTGCAGGACGCCGAGCAGAACGAAACCCTCCTGGCAGAGGATTCGCAGCGCGCCGATTCTGACGCCACCTTCGGTGAACAGGCAGATCGGGACGCTCAGGATTCGGTGCTGGACGGTCACGGGGCCGAGGATCACGCGGAGGGTCAGCGCGATTCGGTGCGCGATGACCGCAACGACCTGCCGGAACACGTGGACGAGGCCGAGTTCGGCGGCTTCACCGAGCCCGAATCCCCGGTGGCTCCCACCGGTGCCGGTGCTGCCGCCCTCGCCGCCGACGACGACCCTTCGGACGCGCCCCAGATGGCGCAGAGCACGGACGTGGCGCCGTCCTACACGGCACCCAGCGAGCTGCCCAGCGGCGATTCGCCGGCCACCGGCAACCTGGTGTTGACTCTGGCGGACGTGCAGTCCCGCCTGAGCGAGGCGCAGCGTCACTTGTTCGGCCAGGGTGGTACAGCACGCGATGTGTCCACCGTGCTCATCCGCGTTCGTGCCCTGGGCACCTACTACGACGCTCTGACCCATGTTCGCCTGAACGGTTTCTGGGATCAGCGCGGCACGTTCGACCTGGTTCCCGAGAACCTCTT